>JAVHRJ010000190.1:0-21606 GCA_036171595.1 Bacteroidales bacterium | reverse complement strand
CCGAGCTAGTATAAACATACATTTATATAAAGTACGTGTATAAAGTGTTTGCTTACAAAGTTGGAGATAACTCCAACTTGGGCAGAAAATACCGAATACAGTTAAATGTAAAAACGTTTGTGCAGACACAAACGAAGGCAGAGACAAAACCATAGCCCTTGTTTGTGTTTTTACAAACAAGGTATGCATATTAAATGTTTTTGCCATTGTTGGAGTTATCTCCAACAAAAAAAAATGTGCAAAATACGATATATAAATTATTTGTACAAGGTGTTATAACAAAATTAATTAATATTTAGCTATTTGAAACTACATCCTAGGCAATTTTGGAAATTTTCCAATTTTTGTTAATTTTGAATATAATCCCCAACTCTTTTTTAACCAATGTCCAATTATTGGCATTGGAATTATAAAAGCCTTTTTACTATTTCTAAAAACAAATGCTGCTCCATTTCCTGTATCCATTACGCATAAAATATTTAAATGCTCTTGATAACCTTTTCTTCTAATAGTTCCTTTTTCCGTCTCAATAATATTATAAGCTGCATTTCTGCCCATAAGTTCAGCTATATGGCCTTGTTTTGCAATCCAATCTGGACCTTTTAATGCTGCAATATCTCCAATTGCAAAAACATTTGAAAACCCATTTACTAATCCAAAATTATTAATTTGAATGAATCCTGATTCAGATAAAGGTAAATCAGAAATATTTAATACGCTATGGCTATTTGCGGCAGGTATAAATAATATTAAATCTGAATCTAATTTTGAATCATCTTCAAATATTACTCCGTTGGGTACAAATTCTTTTATTTTTTTCCCATATTGTTTTTTAATGTTATATTTTAAAAACATTTTATTTAATATGGTTAAAGCAGAAGCTCCCATTCGCGAACCTGGTTCCGCCATAGGTGCAAAAAAAGTGAGTTCGAATTTATCTCTGATTTTTTTCTTTTTTAAAAAATTATGAATATTAAAAATTAACTCAAATGCTGGTCCACCACGTACGGCCGATTTATCTTTCGGATTCCCGCCAAAACCAATTGATATTTTTCCACTTCCTTTAATGATTAATTCATCAATTTTATTTCGAATAGAAATTGCCATTTCTGGTTTTCCACAAATTGATAAAGTATTTGATATTCCTTTGTGTTGAATTTTTTCTGCTCCAAATGCTACAACTAAATAATCGTAGTAAATTGTATTGTTATCACAAATTACCTTGTTATCGGTAGCCTTAATTTGTTTAACATTATCAATAATAATATTAAAATTATATTTTTTTTGAATTTCGGTTAAAGGTAGTCTTACATTATTTGGTTTTATTGCGTGTACCGGTATCCAAATAGATATAGGATATATGTATAAATAATTTCTATCCGAAATAAGTGAAACGTTAAAAATGCCACTTTTTTGAAGTTCAATAGCTGCCTGTACACCTGCAAAGCCCCCACCTAAAATTGCTATGTTTTTCATTTTTATTGATTATTTATTGCTTCTATTGGATTATTATTGTAAACTCTATCTTTTACTAGTAAGGTTGTGGTATACGAGTTAATGTATTTTTGAAATAAAATATCGTGCCCCAAACAAAGTCCCATTGTAACTGTTAAATCTACAACTTCGCTGTTAATTTGTTCAGCTTGAGCCAATGGGTTGCATGAAACTTTATTAATTTCAGTTTTTTCATTAATTTCAATTTGCTTAAACCCACCAGTTGTACATGAAACAGGATATGTTTTTAAATTTGATTCGCGAAATATTTGAGCAATTAATGCTGCCTCTTTTTCCATTCCGTAACAATATGCAAATCCTATTCGTTTAAAATTCATTTCTTTTGCAAATACAATAATTTCTTGCAATCGCGATAAAGTTCCTGCTCTACCATTATCTACTAATTTTGCCGCTGCTTGAATAATTTTTTGATTATCTGACAAATGGTATTTTCGTTTTAAAGCATCAGAATCAAATTTTTGGGAGTTGCACGATTCTGTTATTCTGCAATTTTTAATGTTGCATTTTATACAATCCATTTTAGTCGTGGCAACCAACTACTGTTTTCGATATTTTTGCACAACATTGTGCAACTTTCTCTTTTGTTTGTTTTTCTTTTTTCGATTTTTTTACTAAACTTTTCATTTTAAATTATATTTAATTATTTTACTAATAATACTTCGTTAATTGCTTTAATGAGTTCTTCTTTTGGCATATAACCCATTGATGCTTGAGGTTCGCCGTTTAATGGAATAAATAACAAAGTAGGTAAATTTGTTATTCCCATATTTTGTGATAATTGTTTTTCAATATCGGTATCAACTTTATAAATAATAATTTTACCTTTATATTCTTTTGCTATCTCTTCAACTATTGGAGAAAGCATTTTACATGGGCCACACCATGTTGCATAAAAATCGATAATAGCTGGTAAGTTGCCTTCGTATTTCCACTCCTTGTTTATTTCATAATTAAAAACAGATTTTTTAAACGATTCATTTGTTAATGTTATAACAACATCAGAAGTGTTGTTGGTTTCTTCAGTTTTGTTTTCTGCAATATTTACAGAGTTGTTTTCAGAATCTTTATTTATATCAGTTTTGCAATTTGTTAACAAAGTGTAAAAACCTATTGAAATTAAAAGAATAATTTTTCTCATTGTATCTTATTTATTATTTAACTTACTTTTTTTATTTCCTTTAAAAGAAATTCTTTTTGTTTTACTCCTACAAAACGATTAATTTCTTTGCCATTTTTAAAAAGAATTGTTGTAGGAATATTTCGTACTTTATATTTTTGTGCAAGCATTTGCTGTTGTTCTACATTAACTTTTCCAACTTTTGAATTTCCTGTAAGTTCGTTTGATACTTCATTTAGTATTGGTGCCATCATGCGACATGGAGCACACCAACTTGCCCAAAAATCAACTAATACTATCTTGTTTTTTGTTTGTTGTTGAAAATTTAAGTCGGTAAGAGTTATAATATTTTCGTGATCGCTTACTAATGGTAAGTTTTTCATTTTTGCTTTTGCAACAAAAAACAGGATTATAATTAAACCAATTATAATTCCCACTACAATTAACGTTGTTTGCATATTATTAAATTATTTATTTTAGTTTTTTTAATATTTTATATTTAAAATGTTATTCATTAACAACAACAATTTTATGAGTTAACTCCATTATTTTTTTATACATAAAAGATACCCCACAATATTTTTCTTGCGAAAGATTTACCGCATGTTCTAATTTATCTAATGGCAAATTATTCCCTTTAAACTCATAAATTAAATGTATTTTATTGTAATGCTTTGGATGCTCTTCGGTAATGTTTGCATCTATTTTAACCTGAAACTCTTTTGGTGTTATTTTCATTTTTTTAAGTATCGAAATAACATCCATTGCTGTGCAACCAGCTAAAGCTGTAAGCATTAATTCTTTTGGGCGAGGACCTGAGTTTTCACCTCCTACTTCAGGAAGTGAATCAACTATTACATGATGACCACTTACCAGGGAGTCGAATTTCATATTCCCAATCCATTTTGTGTCCACTGTGTGTTTCATGGTATAATTTTTTATGCAAAGGTAAATTGTATTAAAATTAGAATAGTTAAAATAGCTGTAATTCTAAACAGTAGAATAATTGAAATTGCACAAGTTTTTTATTGATTTAAATTAACTTTGCTCGTAAATATTAATTTTAATGAAAACAATAATTGAAACTGATAAAGAATTTATTTGCGATATTAAAGCACCGTGTTTTCAAACATTATCTAACGAAGAGGTTGAATTAGTGAGGGCAAGTAAAACGCAGATATTATATCGTAAAGGTGAAAATTTAACAAAGCAAGGAACTTTTGCATCGTATATTCTTTTTGTTATTGATGGAGTAATAAAACAATATGTTGAAGGTGATGGTAATCATAATTATAATCTTCGTATTATTAAACAAGGCGATTTTGTTGGACTATCATCTGTGTTTTTAAATAACACATTTAATTACTCAACTATTGCTATTACAAATACTAAAGTTTTTTTAATTGAAAAAGAAGCAATTTCGAAAATAATTAAGCTAAATGGAGAGTTTGCTTTCAATATTATAACTCGCTATTGCGAGCACAATACAATTCTTTTTGACACCATCAGAAATCTTATGTATAAGCAAATTAATGGTCGCATTGCAGAGGCTCTTTTAAATCTAGAAAAAGAGGTTTATAATTATTCTTCGATTTTTCCTCTACTAACTCGAAAAGATATTGCTGATTTTGCTGGAACAACTACCGAAAGTGCAGTAAAAATTTTAAAAAATTTCGAAAAAGATGGAATAATTAAATTAGTAGATAAAAACATTATTATTACTAACCTTAAACTTTTACAAGAAATAAACGAAAAGGGATAGTAAAAAAATCAGCTCTTTTTAATACTAATGATTACAAACATGCCCACCTTCTCCTTGATGATTTTCGTGTTGCATACAGCTTTCTCCACTATCATTAATTTTACCAGTAATAAATAGTTCAACATTTTCGGCAGCGTTTCCTGAACAACCACGTACTACTTCAATACCTGAGTTATTAAGAACATTAATAGCACCGCCCCCAATACCTCCAGCTAGCATAATTGTTACACCTTGCTCTGCTAAGATACTTGCTATGTTTGATTTACAACCACAGCCTTGTTCAGATTTAATTGTTTGAACATCTGTTATAACATTACTCTCTGAAATTGTGTAAACACCATAAAATTCACAATGACCAAAATGATCATCAATTTGGTTACTTTTTGTAACTGGTACTGCAATTTTTTTCATTTTTTTTATTTGTTAATATTAAATAAGATTTTTATCATTTAAATTTATTAATTCTTCTTTACCATAACGATTACAATTTGCACATTTTACATGATTTCCTAATCCCTCAATTAGCTTAAAACATTTTTTACATTTGTACCATTCTTTATTAAATTCAAAATTTCCACCTTCAATAATTATTGTTTTTCCTTCTACGAATGCTTTTGCAATTTTTTTTAATGCGTTATTGTATATTCTTGTAAGTGTTGGTCGAGAAATTCCCATTTTTTCGGCTGCCTCGTCTTGAGCAAGAGAATCGTAATTAACTAATTTAATAGTTTCGTATTCATCGTATTGCATTAAAATAGTTTCTGATTCGCAATATGCCAAACCAAATGGTTTAAATCCCTGCATTTTTGGTGGATTACAAATTTTCCTATTTTTCTGAGGTCGTGCCATTTTAATAATTTATAAAATAAATATTTTTGCAAATATAATGAACCTACGTTCATTATAAAAATATTTAAACATTTATTTTTTAATCTTTAAAATCAAGCAATGTTAATAGTTTACTCAAATAATATAAAAAAGCCAGCAAGAAATTCTTACTGGCCTTAAAAAAGAAATCAAAAATAGTTTAATTGAAAGTTCTATTTTGTTAAGTTAATTTTTATTGATTTCATGAAACTTCCACTAGTCAATCGAGCAAAATAAATACCACTTGTAACTTCATTTCCTGAATTATTTGTACCATTCCATGATATTTCATAAATTCCTGCTTTCATTACATCAGAATCTATTAATGAATTTACTAAAAGTCCTTTTATGTCATAAATTTCTAATCTTATCTTTTCATCTTTAGGTACCGAAAATTTAATAGTAGTAGAACTAAAAAATGGATTAGGGTAAGCATTTTCGAGTTCAAATACAGTTGGGTTTCCACCTAATTCATTTACTTTAGTACCATGAGTATTTAAATCAATGCTACTGTGGCAAGTTACGCATTCCATGTGAGTTACTTGAATATTATTATCAGCAGCAGTACCATGACAAATTGTACAATCGGCATTGCCTGCAGGATCAGTAAACGTACCTACAAAAGTACTTGCAAAATGAGCATTTAAAATTTCTACAGTTTTTGCAGCAATATCCCCTGCTAATCTTGCACACCTTTCTGATCTTTCAGGAACGTTACTTCCAAACCCAGAAGTAAAACACCATTGGCTTACAGAAGCATGACAAAGCGGACTACCAGAAATACTTTGTGGCAAAACTCCTATTTCTGGGTGGTCAACATAAGTTGCAGAATTTGCTGCAGCTGTTGGTAAAGCTTGAGAGTTGTACCAGCCAAAAAGTTCATTTATTAATGCAGTATTTGATGTACTAACAACTAAGCTAATCATTGCTGACCCACCATTTATTGCTCCGCAAGTTGTTCCCCAACTGCTTATCCCTGCACTTCCATATTTCATAATTTCTACAGGAAAATCTGTCCATGGAGCACCCATAGCATCAATTAATGCCAAAGTTATTCCTCTAAACGTTCCTGCGCAACAAGCGTATCCAGCGTAAAAACTAGCATGTGCATATTGCCTAACTACTTCAGGGTCTAATGTTGTATATGGATAAGGCCATGTTTGAGTTTGTTTTGTTTCGGCATGTGCTTTATTGCTTGATAACAAATTAAAACCAGCCACCCCAACAACTGCACCAAGTGCAATTTTCGATGAGTTTGCTAAAAATTCTTTTCTCGATAAAGTTTTTTCTGTATTCATAAGTTTTCTTTTTAATAAATTATTAATTAGCTTTTTTATTCAAAATTCTGATATTAAATATGTTATTTGAATGATAAAAATCATAAAATAAAATGTTGAATAATATATCCAAATTAATATTTTTCAATACTCAAGTAATCAGTAATTTAAAACTTAGTTTTTCAATAAATGATGTCCGTAAACATGTGTAAAAAAAAATAAATGTTGGAAATTAGAATAAGATAATTGTAAAATGCAGTATTTTAAGTAAATATGTAATTATTTAGAAAATTAGATTATTGTTATTTAACAAATTATTAAAATAGGATGAAATAACCAATTATAATTACGTAATTAACATTATATCAAATGTGTATAGTTTTGTGCATTATTAATTATTCTATTATCTTGTTATTTGACAATATTTGTTTTTTTTTATTTTAATATGCTGGCATATAAAAACACTAAAATCATCGAAATTAATAAAGTAAAGTGCTGTTATTTAATAAATGAAAAATTTAATTTATTAAAAATAGTTTTTGATTATTTAATTTTTGAAATTGTTTTAAAATAAAATAAACTTTTAAATTGTTTTAATGTTTTTTAATATTTAAAAATTGATTATACTAGTTAAAAAAGTTCAAAAGAGCAGCACAATGATTAGTCTTATTTTATTTAATTTAAAGGATAAATTTTAAGTAAGTGTTAATAAGAAGATTATGTTTTATTGTATTATTTATTAAAAAATACTGCTATAAAACATTTTCGTTTCAAAAAAAAATATTATTTTTGGTATCGCTTAAAATATCATTAAATACGTATGCTATTGATATTTAAATGTATATCTTTAATGGCGAACTTGTAGTAATTATTAATTATTTGTATAAATATTTGATTGTAAGTTTATTCAAAAAATAAATTAAAAATGAGATACGCAGAAACAGGTTTCAATTTAGAAATTGATTTAACAAGAGGAAGTGTTGAAAGAGTTGCAACTGATCAAAGAGATACTGAGCTTTATTTAGGTGGATTGGGTACAAATGCTAAAATAATTTGGGATAGAGTTTCGCCTGAAACTGATGCCTTCTCTCCTGAAAACTTATTGATTTTTGCAACAGGGCTTTTGTGCGGTACGCCTGCTCCAGGTTGTAACAGAACAATTGTTTCCACAATCTCGCCTCAAACAAAATTAATGGCTTTTTCAATGATGGGTGGTTTTTGGGCTCCTGAGCTAAAATATGCCGGATACGATAAAGTTATTCTTCGTGGAAAATCTCCAAACTTAGTTTATATATGGATTAACAACGATAAAGTTGAAATAAGAGATGCTTCGCATTTAAAAGGTAAGGGGGCAGTTGAAGTTGCTGAACTTTTACGCGAAGAGTTAAAAGAGCCAAAAGCTCAAGTTGCTTCAATTGGTTTGGCTGGCGAAAATAGAGTATTTTTTGCATCTATTGAACAAGGTAGGTCGAGTGCTAGTCGTGGTGGAATTGGTGCTGTTATGGGCGATAAAGGGGTTAAAGCAATAGTTGTTCGTGGTACAAAAGATATAAATATGGCTCAACCAGACGAATATATGAAGTTGTGCAATGAGGTTCTTAGTTATATTAAATTTAGAAATGAAAATCCAATTCCTGGTGTAATGCCTATTTTAGCAGGATTAGGCTCACCTCAAGAAATGAGAGTTCATGATGAAAAGTGGCATACCGAAAATTTTATGTGGGGAAATTCTCGTCATCGTAGAAAAGATTTTTGGAATGATGATGTTGCAAAAGAATGGACTGCAACTATGGAAAAAGCAAGAACTAGACTAATTAGTTGCTATAATTGTCCTATGCAATGTGGCGCATCTATTTCTTTGCCTGGACTTCCAACATATATGATGAAATGTTTTTCGAAATTGACATATACTATGGCCGCAATGTCAAATCTTGAATTTGGATTGACAATAGCTCAAAGAGCTACCGAATATGGTGTAGATGGTTTCTCAGCTCCTCAAGTTATGGCCTTTGCACTTGAACTTTTAGAAAATGGGATATTGTCTGAAAAAGATTTTGAAGGAATGCCAACCGATAACGATGGTAAGTTTTATTGGCTATTAGATAGAATTGTTAGACGCGAGGGAATTGGCAATATATTAGCAAATGGAACATATTGGGCTGCCGAGCAAATTGGAAATGGTGCAAATGCTTATGCTCATAACAATATAAAAAAACATGAGCAATTGCCATTAAAACTTTCAATGTTAAATCCTATTTATTTCTTGATGTATTCAACTGGCGAAAAAATTAACATTACGCAGATTGAAGGGCAGTTTCCTCAAGCCCCCTGGGCTACAATGGAAGAAAGAGAAGAGTTTGTGAAAGATTGGTTCCAGGTTCCAGATGATAAATTTAAGCAAATATTGCTAGACTGGGAGCCACGTGGTGAAAAGTCAATGCCATATTATCCAACAGTTCAAATGTGTTGCGATATTGTTGATTGGCAAGAAAGAATGCATTATATTGATGATGCATTAGGAATGTGTTCTGGTTTATCATCATTCCCATTAAAACCTCCTTATCATATTCATAATTACCCAAAATTTATTTCTGTTGGTGCTGGAATTGAAATGGATGAAGAAAAATTAACTCAAGCTGCAAAAAGATATCGTACTTTAGTTAGAGCTATCAATATTAGCAGAGGTATGAGAAGAAAAGATGAAAAACCTCCTGAAGACCACTGGAAAAAAAGATTTCCCGAATTAGAAAAAGAACTTTTAGATACTTATTATAAATTTAAAGGTTGGAATAATGACGGAGTTCCTACAAAAGAATACTTAAATGAAATTGGATTGGGATATGTTGCCGATGAATTCGAAAAAAGAGGTATATATAAGGAATTTGACAATAATTCTGTAATAGAACCTTCTGCAAATAACGAATCAAAAAAAGTGGAGGAATAGAAACATGAGTGGCGAAAAGAAAAAGAAAAAAGTTAAATCAATAAAAATAAATGTTGATAAATGTAATGGTTGCAGGGCATGTGAGGTTATATGCTCAGCATTTCATTCAAATCCCAAATATAGTAGCAATAATCCATCAAGGTCACGTATTCGAGTAATTCGCGATCCACTAGCAGATATTTTTGTTCCTGTTTATGCTGGCGAATATGCTGTTGCTGAATGTGCTGGTAGAGACAAATATACAATTGATGGGAAAGAATATAATGAATGTGCTTTTTGCCGAGCTTCATGTCCTTCAAGAGATTTGTTTAAAGAACCCGATTCTGGACTTCCACTAAAATGTGATATGTGCGAAAGTGATCCAACTTTAAAAGCTCCTTTGTGTGTTACATGGTGTTTAAATGATGCTCTAATATTTGAAGAAAGAGAAGTTGAAGAAGATGAAGATGCAAAACCAGATGATTTGGAAATTGGGTTAGAAGCGTTAGCCAATAAACATGGAATTGAAAAAATAAAAGAACTTATTATAAAAATGTCGGAATCAAAAAAAGGATAACAAAATATACATATATCAAATTAAAAGCTCCAAATTTAAAAATATATGGAGTAAAAATTAAATTTTGTGCTTGAGATTTGAAACTTGGAATATAAAAAAGAATGGAAAAAGTAATAGATTATAAAGAGATAAGCGATATAATAAAAGAAAAAGGAGGCGATTCTTTTAAATATTGTTATCAATGTGGTAAATGTGATGCTGTTTGTCCTTGGAATCGCAAGAGTAATTTTAGTATGCGAAAATTAGTGCGTAGTGCTACTTTTGGCATGTCGGAAATTGAAGGTGAAGAGATTTGGAAATGTACTACATGCGGAAAATGTTCAATTGCTTGTCCTAGAGATGTTAAACAGGTTGAAGCTGGTATCGCTTTGCGCAGAATTGCAACCGAATATGGAGTTTATCCAGCATCTGTAAATCCAATTCGTACTGTAAGGTCAGGGTTAAGTGGCGAGGGAAATCCATTTTTTGAAGATAGAAAAAAGAGAGGCGATTGGGCTGTTGGGCATAATGTTAAATCTTTTACAAAAGACATGGAAATTTTGTATTACCCAGGATGTTACTTAAGTTATGACCCAAGGTTGAAAAAAGTTGCAATTGCAACCTCAAATATTTTAAATAAAGCAGGAGTAAATTTTGGAATACTTGGTTCAAAAGAAGTTTGCTGTGGAGAAAGCATACGTAAAACTGGCGATGAAGAACTTTATTTACAATTAGCAAAAGAAAATATAAAAACTTTTATCGATAACGGAGTTAAAAGAATTCTTGTATCTTCTCCACATTGTTATCAAACTTTTAAAAATGAATATCCCGATTTTATGGTTCATTTTGAAATAGTACATATAACTCAATATATTAATGAACTTATAAATAGTGGAAGATTAAAAATTAATAACAATATATACGCAAAAAAAGTAACTTATCACGATCCTTGTTATTTAGGAAGACATAATGGTATTTATGATGAGCCTCGTAACATTCTGAAAAAAGTTTCTGGTTTAGAATTTATTGAAATGGCAGATTGTAGGGAAGAAAGCCTTTGTTGCGGTGGTGGTGGCGGAAGAATATGGATGGATACACCAAAAGGAGAACGATTTTCCGATCAAAGAATTGACCAAGCTGAAGAAATTGGTGCTGAGGTATTGGCTACATCATGCCCTTATTGTATTGCTAATTTCGAAGATAGTTTGTTGTCGCATAAGTATCGCGAAAATTTAGTAATTAAAGACATAACAGAAATAATTCAAGAAGCCATTTTGTAAAATAACAATATGTAGTGATTTTAAATACGAATCAATGGAGGAAAAATTAAAAATAACTGACGAAAATAATTTTGGTGACGTTGTTGTTGTTGGTGGTGGAATAAGTGGTATTCAAGCTGCTCTTGACCTTGCAACAACAGGTTATAAAGTTTATTTGGTTGACAAAGCTCCAACTATTGGTGGAAAAATGGCTCAACTCGATAAAACTTTTCCAACAAACGACTGTTCAATGTGTATTGAATCGCCCAAGTTTATTGAATGTGATAGGCATCCTAATATCGAAATTTTAACTTATACTGAGGTCGAAAAAGTTGAAGGAGAAGCTGGCGATTTCACCGTAACATTAAACAAAAAACCACGATATATTATCGAAGATAAATGTACTGGTTGTACAGTATGTGCCGAATATTGTCCTATTAATATTCCCGATCCGTTTAATCAAAAACTTTCTACTAATAAAGCTACACACATTTATTTTTCGCAAGCTGTTCCTTTGGTCCCTTATATTGATGAAGCTTGTTTGTTTTTAAAGGAAGGAAAATGTCAAATTTGTGTTGGAGTGTGTAAAAATAATGCAATCGACCTTCATCAAAAGCCTGAGAAAAGAGTTGTTAAAGTTGGTGCAATTGTGTTGTCACCTGGTTACGATGTTTATCACCCTGAAGTACGTGGTGATTATGGTTATGGAAAATATAAGAACGTTGTTACAAGTCTCGATTTTGAAAGATTGTTATGTTCTACTGGTCCTCACACCGGCGAAATATTGCGTCCTTCTGACCATAAACATCCTAAAAAAATCGCATGGATTCATTGTGTAGGTTCGCGTCAAACAAATAAAGGTGGAAATAGTTATTGTTCTTCAGTTTGTTGTACATATATTCAAAAACAAGTTATCTTGTCTAAAGATCATGATGCTGATATGATAGCTACTATTTTTCATAATGATATTCGTTCATACGGAAAAGATTTTGAAAAATTTTATCAAAGGGCAGAAAATTTACCGGGAGTAACATTTATTAGAAGTTATGTTGACATAGGCAAGGAGATTCCCGATACCCAAAATGTTACAATTAGATATTCTACCACAGATGACGGGGTTAAAGAAGATGAATTCGATCTTGTTGTTTTAGGTGTTGGACTTGTTCCGCCGGCTAATGTTGATGATTTTGCAAATATTTTTGGGATAGAACTCAATCAACATCATTTTTGCAACATAAATGCAACATCACCAATAAATACTTCTCGACCGGGTATCTTTATTAGTGGTGCATTTCAAGGTCCATTAGATATACCCGAATCGGTAGTTGGTGCAAGTGGAGCAAGTGCCCTTGTTAGTGAACTTTTAAAATCGCGTCGTGGAAAACTTTCTAAAGAACGTGTTTATCCTGAAGAAAGAGACGTATCTGAAGAAGAATTAAGAGTTGGCGTTTTTGCTTGTCATTGCGGTGCAAATATTGGTCGTGTAGTTGATATTCCTGGACTTGTTGATTATTCTAAAAGTTTAAAAGGTGTTGTACATGCCGAAGAGGGATTATTTATATGTTCAACAGATGCTGCACAGCAAATTTCGAATACCATTAGAGATAAAAAATTAAATCGTGTAATTGTTGCTGCCTGCACTCCAAAAACCCATGAGCCTCTGTTTAGAGATACGTTAAGAGAAGCTGGTTTAAATCAATATTTTTTCGATTTTGCAAATATTCGTGAACATTGTTCTTGGGTGCATTCTAAACAAAAAGAAGAAGCATCGCAAAAAGCAAAAGATCTTGTTCGAATGTCTGTTGCAAGAGTTGGTTATTTAGAACCTTTAAAAGAATTCGATTTACCTGTAAATAAAACTGCACTTGTAGTTGGAGGTGGAATAGCTGGAATGACAACTGCACTTAGTATTGCTAATCAAGGTTTTGAGGTTAATCTATTAGAAAAAGAAGCAAATCTGGGTGGAATGGCATTAAGAATTCCAACTACTTTAGAAGGTCTTGATGTTAAGGGATTTATTGCCGATTTAATAAAAAAAGTGTATCAACATCCAAAAATATTTGTGTCGCATAGTGCTAAAGTAATTGATGTATCTGGTTATGTTGGGAATTTTGTTACAACAGTGTTCACTGAAGGTAGAACTAAAATCATAAAACATGGTGCAGCTATTCTTGCAACTGGTGCTGTTGAGTATAAACCTACCGAATATTTATATGGAACAACCGATAGAATTATGACATCTATTGAGTTGGGTGAACAATTAGCGTTGAAAGATAAAAAACTCATTGATGCCAAAAGCTTGGTAATGATACAATGTGTTGGTTGTCGACAATCTGATAGAAATTATTGTAGTCGTGTATGTTGTACGCATTCCATCAAAAATGCATTAAAAATTAAAGATGTTAATCCAGAGATAGACATTTATATTCTTTTCAGAGATATTAGAACTTACGGATATAGCGAGGATTATTATCGAAAAGCTTCTGGCAAAAACATTAAATTTATTCGTTACGAACCTAAAAATAAACCTTTAGTAGAGTCTGTAAATGAGGAAGGTGTAGATGTGTTAAGAGTTTCTGTATTAGACCCGATTTTAGGTAAAACTCTTGTAATTAATGCAGATATATTGTCATTAGCTGCTGCAGTAATTTCATCGGAAGGAACTTACGAAGCATCACGATTATTTAAAGTTACATTAAATCAAGATGGCTTTTTTCAAGAAGCACACATGAAATTAAGACCAGTAGATTTTTCGGCAGAAGGTATCTTTTTATGTGGAGCAGCACATTATCCAAAACACATGTCTGAGGCTATTAGTCAAGCATACGGTGCCGCTGGAAGAGCCGTAGCACTTCTCTCGCAAGATACTGTTACTGCATCTGGTTCGGTGTGCGAAGTAAAAGAGAATGATTGTGTGTCGTGTGGTGCATGTATTTCAGTTTGTACATATGGTGCAATTGCTTTTAATGAAAAAAATGTTGCATCTGTAAACTCAGTACTTTGCAAAGGTGATGGCTTGTGTAATGTTGTTTGCCCTACTTCTGCAATTTCGTTAAAACATTATACAGATGAAGAATTACTAGGCCAGATTGATGCAGCATTTAAATAATTAACAAAATGTAAATTTATTAGAAAATAAAAAGAATGAGCTCAGATCATAATTTTCAACCAAAAATAATTGGAATTATATGTAACTGGTGTTGCTACGGAGGAGCCGATTTGTGTGGTGTATCACGTTTCCAATATCCTCCTCATATTAGGCTAGTTAGAGTAATGTGTTCTGCTCGCGTTGATATGCTTCACATTCATAGAGCGTTATCAAACGGACAAGATGGGGTTTTTGTAGGCGGTTGCCATCTTTGCGATTGTCATTATGTAACAAATGGCAATTTTAACGCATATAGTATGGTTCAAGTTTTTAAAAAACTTTTAAAACATGTTGGAATTCGCCCAGAACGATTAAGAATAGAATGGGTATCTGCAGGCGAGGGTATTCGTTTTGCAAATTTTATGAATGAATATAGCGCAGAACTAATAAAATTAGGACCTGTCGGAAAAGCCGAAGGATTTAGTAAAGAGCAATTAGAATTTAAATTTGAATCTATAAAAAAAATTATCCCTTATATTAAACTTGTATTAACAAAAAGACTTTATGTTTCTGAAAGAACTGAAGAAGCATATCATAAATTTTTTAGTAGCGATGAATTCGAAAAATTGTTTAATGAATTAATTATTGATAAATTAATTAAAGCACAAATAACAATGTTATTACATAAAAATAATTTATCAATTGGTGAAATTGCATCTTCTTTGGCTTTAACCCCATCTGAAGTTGCAAAACACATGAACGATTCTTCAAAACAAGGATTAGTTAGATATGATACAAATAGCAAATGTTATGTTCTTTCCAATTTTGAAAATTCCAAAATCAAAGATTCAAGCCCCAAGATTCAAATACCAAATTTATAATTAAAAGAAAATAATGCTTAAAAAAAATATTCTCTGTGAAAAAATTATAAAGTTCGCTATTGATGCGATTTTATATTTACGCACAGTAAAAAAACACATTACTTAAATATAATAAATAATGAAAATTACAAACTTGGAATTTAATATTTGGTTATTGAGTTTTGGAATTTAAAATTTTAAAAATGGACATTAGTAAAGTAGATAAGATAATTGATAAACATAATGGTGAAGCTAGTTCGCTAATTCAAGTATTGCTTGAAATTCAAAGTGAAAACCATTGGCTTCCAAAAGAAATTTTGGAAAGAGTTAGCCAAAAATTGCAAATTCCATTAACGCGAATTATGCATATAGCAAGCTTTTATAAAGCTTTTAGTTTAGTTCCAAAAGGGCGTCACGAGGTTCATGTTTGCATGGGTACTGCTTGTCATGTTCGTGGTGCTAAGCGAGTTTTAGAAACTGTAGAGGAACTAACCGGAATTAAACCTGGCGAAACCGATATTGATATGAAATTTAGTGTTGAAACTGTTAATTGTCTTGGCTGTTGTGCTTTGGGACCCGTTGTTGAAATTGATGGAAAAACTCATGGTAAGCTATCGGTAAGCGAAACAGCAAATGTTTTAAATAATTATAAATAGAAAAATTATGTTGCCGTTAAAAACGCCTGAAGAATTAGAAAAATTTAGACAAGAAATATTATCCAAAAGAAATCCTGATAAACCTTGTATTACATTATGTTGTGGGTCAGCTTGTAACGCTTCGGGTAGCGAAGAGGTGGGTAAAAAAATTGAAGATGAAATTGTAAAACAGGGGTTAAAGGGCAAAGTTGAAATTAGAAAAACAGGTTGCCATGGATTTTGTGAAAGAGGTCCAATTATTGTTAATCATCCCGATGAAACTACTTATTTGCAAATAAAACCTGATGATGTAGCGGAAATTGTATCTCAAACTGCAGAAAATAAGGTTATTGATAGATTATTATATGTTGACCCCGAAACAAATTGCAAAATAACTCATGAATCAGAAATTCCCTTTTATAAATTTCAGAAACGCATTGTTTTTGGGTCAAATGGGAGCATTGATCCTAAAAGTATAGATGATTATATTGCAATTGGTGGCTATTCAGCAATATCGAAAATGTTTTTAGGAATGACTCCCGAAAATATTATTGATGAAGTTAAAAAATCAAGCTTACTTGGTAGAGGTGGCGGCGGATTTCCTACTGGTGTTAAATGGGAAGGGTCACGAAATGCTTTAGAAAAAGTAAAATATGTAATTGTAAATGCCGACGAAGGCGATCCAGGTGCTTATATGGATAGAGCTCTTCTTGAAGGTAACCCTCATTCAGTTCTCGAAGGCTTGATTATTGGAGCATACGCAATTGGTGCTAATGAAGGATTTGTTTATGTTAGGCAAGAGTACCCTTTAGCCGTCGAAAATATTAATATGGCCATAAAACAAGCCGAGGAATATGGCATGCTAGGTGAAAATATTTTAGGGTCGGGATTTAATTTTGTTGTAAAAGTTCATAAAGGTGCTGGTGCATTTGTATGTGGCGAATCTACTGCTTTAATGACTGCATTAGAAGGTAGGGTAGGCGAACCAAGACCAAAATATGTTCGATCAAATATAGTAGGGCTTTGGAATAAACCTAGCGTTTTAAATAATGTTGAAACTTGGGCAAATGTTCCATTAATAATTAATAGCGGTGCCGATTGGTTTAATAAAATTGGAATTGGAAGGAGTAAAGGAACTAAAATTTTCTCTCTGGTTGGAAAAATAACAAATACTGGCCTTGTTGAAGTTCCTATGGGAATGACACTAAGGGATATTGTTTTTAAGGTTGGTGGCGGAATTCCAAATGGTAAGAAATTTAAAGCTGTGCAAACAGGTGGCCCTTCAGGGGGATGCATTCCAGAAGAACAACTCGATTTGCAAGTCGGTTTTGATGAATTAACAAAAGCTGGCTCAATGATGGGGTCTGGAGGTATGATTATTATGGACGAAGACACTTGTATGGTTGATGTTGCCAGATATTTTATTAATTTTTTAACTGACGAATCATGTGGAAAATGTACTCCTTGTCGCGAAGGATTAAGACAAATGAATAAAATTTTAACAAATATTACTGAAGGAAAAGGAAAAGAAGGTGACATTGAACTTTTAGAAGTTTTATCAGAAACAGCAATGGAAGCATCACTTTGTGCTTTAGGTAAAAGTGCTCCTAATCCTTTTTTAAGTACATTAAAATATTTTAGAAATGAGTACGAAGCTCATATTAAAGAAAAAAAATGCCCATCATTATATTGCAAAAGTTTAGTAAAATATTATATCGATGCAGAAAAATGTAAAGCTTGTACAATTTGTTACAAAAAGTGTCCAGCTATTGCAATTGATGGTGGTAAAAATAAAATTCATATAATAGACCAGGAAAAATGTACTAGTTGCGGAACTTGTTTCGAAGTTTGTCCTAAAAAATTTGGTGCAGTTAAAAAAATCTCTGGTGAGCCAATACCACCAAATATTCCTGAAGAAAAAAGATTGATTATTAGATAAAACTGAATAATTATTATTTGCCATTCTGAGTGATTAGCGAAGAATCTTATTTTGAAATGATTATATAAAAAAATAGAAAACAACAGTAATTTAATTGTTTGATTAAATAAAAAACTGTAACACATATTAAAATGAAAATATTTAATTTGAAAATAGATGGGAAAGAAGTTAAGACTCATGATGGTCAAACTATATTAGAGGCTGCTCAAAGTGCTGGAATTTCTATTCCTAAACTTTGTCATAACGAAAAATTAATACCATTTGGTGGTTGCCGACTTTGTATTGTAGAAGTTGAAACAAATGCTAAATCAAAACTTGTAGTGTCGTGTGTGTATAATGTTGAAGAAAACATAGTTGTTAAAACTAGATCCGAAAAAATAGATAGAATTCGTAAAACAATTTTGGAACTATTTCTTGCTCATGCACCAAACTCAATAGAATTACAGAATTTGGCTATCGAATATGGTGCTAATAAAGACCGCTTCGAAAGTGAAGCATCATTTTGCATTACTTGCGGCTTATGTGTTAGATATTGTGCTGAAGTAAAAAAATTAAATGCAGTAGGATTCATTGATAGAGGAATAAATAAGGAAATAAGTTTTATTCCAGATATTGCATCTAAAGAGTGTATTACTTGTAAAGAATGCTTTCCACTTTGTCCAACTTCATATCTTCAGGCAGCTTTTGTTTTAGTTGAATCGTTAGCATTTCCAACTGAAACTCTTTAAATTTTTAAAATAGAGTTTGAATTCATGTTGTTAAACATGTTTGTGTTGATATTTTTTTTAAAAGTCCACAAAAATTTAACTCTATTTTTCTGAACAAAAAAGACTTAACTTAAAAATTATTTTTTTAAATAATTTTTCATGTTAATAAGCATTTTTTTTATGAAAATATTTGTTATTTTTATGAAATTTTATTATGTTATAATTCAAATAATTTCTTAATAAGTATTTATGAAAATTAATGACTTGAATTATTTTTTTGAACCAAAATCTGTTGCTTTAATTGGTGCTTCAGTAAAAGAATTATCAATAGGGAATGTAATTATTAAAAATTTATTACATTATGGTTTTACAGGTCCTATTTATCCAATAAACCCCAAAGTAGATAATATTCGCGGATTAAAAGCATACCCCTCAATACTAGATGTTCCTGGAGAAGTAGATTTAGTGAATATTGTTATTCCTCCTGCTCTAGTTCCTCAAGAAGTTGAGAATTGTGGGAAAAAAGGTGTAAAAGCAATAATTATTAATACCGCAGGTTTTAAAGAGATGGGCGAAAATGGGAAAAAGCTTGAAGACGATTTTATGGCTCGTGCCAAAAAATATGGAATGCGTATAATTGGTCCTAATTGCCAAGGTACTATTAACTCCGATCCAAAATTTAAAACATATTGCAATTTTACTTTTACTTTTCCTGAAGATGGCTTTATTTCAGTTGTTGCTCAAAGTGGAGGCGTTGGAGCTGTAATTATGCAGGCTTTTTACGATTGGGGAATTGGTATTAGAATGTATACTTCAAACGGAAATGCTTCAGATGTTTCTATTCCCGAAATTATTCGTTATTATGGAAACGACGAAAAAACAAGAGCTATTGTGCTTTATGTTGAAAGTCTTACAAATCCAAAAGAATTTATGGATATTGCTGCTGAGGTTACTTCAAAAAAACCTATTCTTGCAATGACCGCTGGTAGAACCGACAAAGGTGCCGAAGCATCGCGTTCGCATATAGGTGGTTTGGCAGGAAGCATTTCAATGGAAGTTGTATTTAAAAAAGTTGGAATTTTATCGTTTACAAATTTAGAGGATTTGTGTAATGCAGCTGTAGCATTTGCTTATCAACCAATTCCAAAAGGAAATAAAGTTGGAATTATTACTAATACTGGTGGCCCAGCAGTAATTGCTATTGATGAGCTTTCAAGCAACGGTTTAGAAATACCTTTGTTATCACAAAATGCAGTAGATGTATTAAAAACTACAATGCTTGAACAAGCTTCTATTCATAATCCGCTTGATGTTGTTGCTACCGCTGGTGCAACTCATTTTAAATCGGCATTTGAAGTAATGATGAACGAAAAAAATATTGACAGTATTTATGTGAATTTTGTTACACCACCATTTGTTGACTGTGAAAGCGTTGCTCGTGAATTTGCTGAAATGTCAAAGAAAAATATAAAGCCAATTGTATGTAACTATATGACCGATAAACAAAATTGGCAAGGCACTACTAAAATTTTAAAAGAAGGCTCTATACCATGTTTTGATTTTGCCGAAACAGCCGCTAAAGCGCTATCAGCTATGGTAAAATACAATGCTCTGCGTACTAAAAATAAAGGCGAAATTAAAAATTATACCGATACAAATTCTAATATATCCTGTGAAATTATTGCAAAAGCTAAAGCAGAAAAACGTGATGTACTTACTGCCTTTGAGGTTTATTCAATATTAAATGCATATAATATTCCATTATCCGATTGGGCTGTTGTAAAAACTGCCGAAGATGCTGTAGCTGCTGCAAATAAGATAGGTTTTCCTATTGTTATTAAAGCCGATTCAGAGCAAATAATTCATAAAAGCGATGTTGGAGGTGTTGCGTTAAACGTTTCTAACAACGAGCAAATTATTGAAATTATTCTTGAAATGCAACAAAAATTTAAGGTAAATAATTTGAAATTTTTTATTCAAAAACAACAGCCAAAAGCTCTTGAATTAATTGTTGGAGCTAAGAAAGAACAAGGTCTAGGCCATTTAATTATGTTTGGAGTTGGAGGAATTTTTGTCGAAATATTTAAAGATGTTACATTTAATATTGCTCCTGTTTCAAATGTTGAAGCAAATGATATGCTCGAAAATATTAAAGCTGTTAAATTAATAAATGGTTATAGAGGAAGCGATGGAGTAAATAAAAATATGTTGGCTGATGTTTTACAACGTGTTTCAAAATTAGTTATTGAAAATCCCGAAATTAAAGAATTAGATATT
This sequence comes from Bacteroidales bacterium, assembly GCA_036171595.1. Classification (GTDB taxonomy): domain Bacteria; phylum Bacteroidota; class Bacteroidia; order Bacteroidales; family GWA2-32-17; genus GWA2-32-17. The sequence continues at coordinate 824 of JAVHRJ010000190.1, read as the reverse complement.
AATCCTATATTTGCATATAAGGATAAAGTTTGTGCCGTTGATGCAAGAATTATTTTATAAAAATTAATATGGAAACAAAAAAACACACTATTGGAATTATTGGATTAGGTCCTATTGGCGAAACCCTTGCAGTTCACTTTGTTGAAGCTGGTTGTGAAGTTGCAATAACCGATCTCGATCGCGAAAAACTTAGTCTTATTAGAAATTCTGGAATAGAAATTACAGGAAAAATCGAAAAAAAAGCATATTTTAAACATGTGTATAACTCTATAGCTGAGCTATTAGAACATAATTTCGATCTTTTAATTTGTGCCGTTAAAGCATACCATGTTGACGGTATTTTAGATGAACTCGATAAAAATGATAAAAAAGAATTATTCTTACTAAGTGCACAAAATGGAATTGATATAAGAAAAAAATATATTAATCATTTTAGTAATTCTAGAATATTTAGAATGGTGGTTAATTTTGCTGGTAACTTACAAGCTCCTAATGTTGTAAATATGAATTTTTTTAATCCACCTAATTATGTTGGTTCTGTTAACGACTCTCAAAAGGAGTTGGCTCAGTGGATTGCCGAAACTTTATCAAGTGTAAACCTAGAAACACATAAAGCCGACTCTTTTGTAATTGCAGATAAAATATGGGAAAAAACAATTTTAAATGCTGCTTTAAGCCCTCTTTGTGCAATCTCAAAACTTACTATGAAAGAAGCAATGGATCATCCCGACACATTAGAAATTGTTGAACAACTTTTATATGAAGCTGTTGAGGTGGCAAAAGCTGAAGAAATTCACTTGCCCGATAATTTTGTTAAACTTTGT
>JAVHRJ010000189.1:0-1023 GCA_036171595.1 Bacteroidales bacterium | reverse complement strand
CCCGCATCACTCAAATCGAAAGACAACTAGCTATCGCCAGATCCTAATTTCTAAAGGTCACTGACACTACTTTTCCCACCACTACCCCATCTATCATCGCCGTCAATTTAAATTGACCTTCAGTTGTTGATTTAATTGAAAAACTAGCTTTACCATCAACATCCGTTATTCCTGTCAAAATTTGTGTGTCCATCCCTGTCACCTCCACATTTTTATTCATAACTCCTTTTCCTGTCGTATCCAAAGCAAACACATTTATTATACAATTATCACTACCATCTGCCTTAGCTAATAATTTTCCACCAATAAAGTACGAATTTGGTACCGATACAGTTGACGCTGGAGCTGCACGTGTCATTGTTACTAAAACTTTTGGAACGACCGCCACCGCCAAATAATAAATAAAACCCAACCCAAATAAACCTAACACTATTCCAATATATATTCTATTTGGTTTCATTTATACAAATATATTAACACAAATATCAATTTTATACATTCTACCATAATAAATTAGCAATCATTTCAATATCCTGATAACCTCAGACATCCAAAATAAATACCACAAAATAAGGCTAAAAAAATAAAACACACCTAAAAAAAACGCAATTTTAAAATAAAATAATCAAAAAATCAGTATCTCAAATATAACTGTATCTCTTAGTTTCAATATAATCAATTAAAATCAAACTATATCAATAATAAAAAATAATAAAATATTAAAGAAAACAAATATAAATTAACTAAATATCATTGATATATTTAAAAAATACAAGAATAAGCTATCTATATATATCAATTAACTACATTAATAATAAACCGTATATTACCGCACATACCAAATCGATCAACTTTAATATTCAATCATTTAGACATTAATTGATATATATCTTAACTACCCAACCCCCTCGTGTAAACCAAAATGAAAATTCGTAATTCGTAATTCGTAATTTTTAATTACAAAATTGATACTATCTTTCTATATCAATTTTGGTTTAAAACGTGCCCATTGACAGACATTTT
>JAVHRJ010000188.1:3670-4995 GCA_036171595.1 Bacteroidales bacterium | reverse complement strand
GGAACAATAAATTCAACTTGTTCGGAATGATCAATATCTTTATGAAAAGAGAGCTGTTCGCGAAATAATTTTTCGGAAAATTGTGAAGGAAAATTTATTTCTGCCTCACGGCTTATTTCTTTAATTGAAAAATGATCTTTTAAAATAAAATACAAATCAACATAATCTTTCCATTTTGATCTCCGACCAAGAGCAAATGCTTTCATAGATGATAGCGTTAACAAAGTGGGCATTGTAATTATTGAATCAAGTTTTACCTGATGTTTTATATCATACGGAAAGTTAAAAAAAGTAAGTTTTACATTATTAATATGCAAATGAAGTTGATCAACATCCTCAAAAATTGGAATTTGTGTAAATGGGAAAAGATTTAATTTGGATTTTATTCTATACTTTGTAAGAGTTGAATTTGTAAATAAGTCAAAATCAATAGACCTCCTGTGTCCTAAATGAAGAGCAATTGCTGTACCACCTACTAAATAAAAAGTTCTTTGAAAATTTTTTAAGTATGGTAGAAGTTCTACTTGTTTCTTATCTAAAATTTCAAAATGCATGACGCTTGAAAAATAATGTAAAATAGTTTATTGTAAGTTCGTGAAAATTGTTTTTTCTTCTTTCGCTCAGATTTATTGAATTGAAGAAAATTTTCGCAGTATTTTTAATTCCAATTAAATCCAGCATTTTTTTTAAAGCTTTTATATCTCCATAATTTAGTATCGTTTCTACAAGAAATTCAAGACTTATTTCTTCTTTTTTCTCGTCGGGTGTGTACCAGAAAAGATGATTGTTTTCGCGAATAAATGCTTTTATTTCAGGACTGTTCATGATATATTTTATAATAAAAATACAAACTATTTTTCATTCTACCAAACTATTTTATGGTACTTTATGGTACTTATTTTTACTCTTATTACCTATATTTTTCCAATCATCAATTTCCAAAAAAATTTAACTAAAATCAATTGCCTTCCAAAACGTGCAAGTTGTTTTAAAAGACAATAAAACCACTACCATAGTTTTCGATAATTCCAGTTTCTTTAAATGCTTTTGCAATTAATTTATTTCTGAATAACTTCCCAGTGTCCGCCTTTATTTGGACCAATACGTTTTATAATTCCTTTACCTTTGAGTATTTTTAAATTCCATTCAATACCTCTAATGGACAGTCCTGTTTTTTTGGATATTTCATTTCTGGTTGCGTATGGGTTCTTTTTTAAAATACTTAATATTTCTCCCACAGTTTCTCCCACAGTTTCTCCCACAGTTTCTCCCACAGTTTCTGCGAACTTATCGGTGACATTATCGGTGTCATTATCGGTGTCATT
>JAVHRJ010000188.1:0-3570 GCA_036171595.1 Bacteroidales bacterium | reverse complement strand
CATTATCGGTGTCATTATCGGTGTCATTTTTATTCTCTATTAATTTTTCCTTAAATAAAGTTACCTTAAAACCGTTAAAAACTTCTTCAAATTTTGGTGGAATAACTCCATGATCTACACAAATATCAAATACACGTTTAATACCTGAACCATATTTTTCGATAATTCCAGTTTCTTTAAATGCTTTTGCAATTAATTTATTACTGAATAACTTCCCAGTGTCCACCTTTAGCAGGTCCTTTTCTTTCTAAAATTCCCCATTGCTTAAGTTTACTAATATTTTCTTCAATTTTTCTAGCCGAAATACCAACCTTTAAAGACAATTCTTTTGCTGAGATTCTATTATTTTCAATTATATACTTAATAATTTTTTCCTGATTATCTGATAATTTATCTCCGACCTTATCTCCGACCTTATCTCCGACCTTATCTCCGACCTTATCGATGCTCTCAACATTAATAACAGTTTTTTGTTTTATATAACTTAATTCAACTAAAAATCCATTTGGGATTTCGCTGCATTCAAGCTTCATTGTTGGATATTGCTTTAATTCATCCTGTATACGTTTAAAACCACTACCATATTTTTCAATATCACCAGTTAAATAAAAAGCTTCAGCAATCAATTTATTTCGCGCATATGCCTGATAATTATTGTTTTTTAAATCTTCAACTGTTAATTCGCCAAACAATTTACCAGGATTAAAAAAAGTAATTTTATTATCGAATATTTTAATTTGCACATCAATCGGGCTTAAATAATCGCGATGAATCAGTGCATTTAAAACTAATTCTCTAAGAGCTGGCAGCGGATATTCAAATATTTCTGTTCGTTGTGTGGTTTTTCCGCTAATTTCAAAAGCTACTTTAATTTGCGATACCAAATATTTCATTGTTTCTTCAACAACTTCAAACAATGGTGCTCTCAACATTTTATCATCAATAATATAGGAAGGGGTTTTGAATCGGCCTAAATGAACATTAAAAGGAATCTCCTCTTTTGCAAAAAGAAGATTTGCTGCATTGGTAATTTTACCATTTGTAATTAATCTAAGTTTTTCAAGATTTTTAATAGTGCTATCTTCTAGTTTAAACCGACCTATAGTATTTGTTTTCTGAATAAATTTTTCAGCTTTTGTCAGATCAATGTCATCAATACTAAGGTTTGATGCTGGATATGAATCCCAGGATACTTGTAAAGATTGCATGCTTAAATCAGCAATCTCGAGAACAGACAACTGATGGTTGGAATTTTTAACTCTTTTGTAATATCGGCCTTTAAAAGAAACTGGTTTTATAGGAAATTCCTGAATAGATAACTCAACAATTTTGTTTTTCTTATAATCAATAATTTCTACCTCTGGAATAATAGAAGGTTGAGTTTTAACTTTAATTTCGTTAATCCATTTTTGGAATGTTTCTTTGCCAAATGTGAAATTAGTATTTGGTTTCCCATCATCATTAACGCCAACAAGCACCTTTCCTCCTTTACTATTGGCAAAAGCAACAAGAGTTTCAATAACAGAATCGTTAAAACTAGATTTATATTCTATATACTGATTTTCTTTCACTTGAAATATGTTATAAATATAATTTCTATAAAATAATCCACTATATTTTTCCAATCATCAATTTCCAAAAGAATTTAACTAAAATCAATTGCCTTCCAAAACGTGAAGGTTGTTTTAAAAGACGATAAAACCATTCTTTTAAGAAGTGCCTTGAGTTCATAAAGTGCCTAAAGCCATGCCTTCCTTCGACTCCGCTCAGGATGACGGCAGGCAGGTACTTAAAGTTGATAAAAAGATAAAATGATGAATTGAGGAAGAAAGCAGAAAGCTTAAAGCGAAGGCCAAAGCAGAAAGCAAAAGGCGAAGGCTGGCTTTAGCTTTTGCCAGGAGCTTTAGCTTGCGATTATTATTTCTTTCACAATTCTTTCCGCCGTTTTCCCATCCCACAATTCTGGTTTTACTGGATTTCTTTTAAAGGAAGACGAATGGCTAAGGCAGAAGGCGAAAGCGAAAGCAAGAAGCTTAAAGCAGAAGGCGAAAGGCTGAAAGTCAAGGATAAAAAGTTAATAGTTATTAAGTTCTTTAAGAATTATTTTCGGGTTAATATCAATTTTAGAAAAAGCAAACCATTTTTTACCCAAGTCTTTGAGCGAAGCACCAATATGATAAATTATTTTTTCATCGATAATTAAAAATCTATCGTGCGATTTGGTAAATATTTTTACTTCAATTGGCTCATATTGTGCATTGTGTTTTTGAATATCTAATGCCAGTTGTTTTGATATTTTTTGGGAATAAATTGTTGCCTTAACACCTTTTTTGCGTTTTGTTAATAAAGTCAAAACAGTATCATCAATATAATTATCAATTAATATTATAGAGAATTTGGCTTCTTTAATAAATGAAGATACTTTTTCGTAAGCATCATAAATTTGTCCATCGAAGAAGATACCTTCGTGTGGTGGTAATGCAGTTTTAATAAGCAATTCGAATTTTTGGTCGTGCTCGTACAATTTGTTTTCTATTCTATCTATTCTTTGGTTTAAAGCATAGCCCCTAAGCAAGTATTCTTTAAGTACTTTGTTAGCCCAAATTCTAAACTGTATACCTCGCTTTGATTTAACTCTGTATCCTACGGAAATTATTACATCTAAATTATAATGCTCAACTTGATATGTTTTACCATCTGATGCAGTTGTCGCAAAATTTGCGATAACTGAAAAAGATTGTAATTCTTCCTTTATAGCATTTGCAATATGCTTACCAATGGTTTTAATATCCCTGTCAAATAATATAGCCATTTGATGCCGATTAAGCCATACGGTCTCATTTTCGACTCTAACATCTATCTGAAAATTAGAGTTTTCAATTGTTTGATATATTATTATTTCACCCTTATTCATTCTTTATAAACTACACTAATGAATAAACTTTATTTTCAAGCTTTTCAATTCTGTGATGTATTGCATATCCTTTTAATAAATACTCTTTTAATATCTTATTCGCCCAAATACGGAATTGAGTACCGCGAATTGTATTTACCCTATATCCAACAGAAATAATAGCATCCAGATTATAAAGTAATAATCTTCGTTTTACTTTTCGTTTACCTTCAATTTGAACTACCGAGTATTCCTCGGAAGTTGTATTTTCATTTAATTCTTTGTCTTTGTAAATTCTTCTAAGGTGGAGGCTTATATTATCTGTTGAACAATCAAATAATTCTGCCATTTGTTTTTGTGTAAGCCAAATTGTATCTTTTTCAAACCTAACCTCCAGTGCTGTCTGATTATCTGAAGTTTGATATAAAATTATTTCACCTTGATTCATGATAATACTAAATATAAGCTTTAGTCAATGTTTTTTATTTTATTATAAAGGAAGATAAGCTAAAGAAAGTGTTTAGTTAATCATGATAAACAAAAGTAGCGGTTGTTCTGAGCATAAAGTCTAAAAGTCGAAAGTCAAGGAACAAAGGTTATTAAGTTGAAAGTAAAAAGTTATAAAGTCAAGGAACAAAGGTTATTAGGTTATTGAGTTATTAAAACAATTACGAATG
>JAVHRJ010000187.1:0-1026 GCA_036171595.1 Bacteroidales bacterium | reverse complement strand
GAAGGAGGGGATCCAGACTATAATTACATTTTTTAATCTCAAAAAATTATCTTGTCAACGACCACGGGGGAGATGATTATTTCTTTGCGCAGATGTCAGATTTATTTGTCACGGGTTTTGATTCACCGGTAAAAGGATCACATTTATATCCGGTTGTTTTATAAACACTTGTTGGATTATAGACTTCGATAATACAGTTATTCTTGTCTCTAAACATATATAATTCTTTTGATTGTGGTGAAAATATATTTGACACTTCAAAACCATTATATTTACAAGGTATTTGACTATTTTGAATTATATTATTTTGAATAATATTATTAATCCAATTAGTAAATTTAATAGTTTTAACGCTTGATATAGGTGAACTTATGACTCCTATGGCATAAGTTTTATTATTTCTATTTATCATAACTATTCCTCCCGAGTCACCTGAACAACCTATCTCGGTAAAATAACTTGTATTTATTTGACCACTATAATTGAAGTATCCGAATGAAAAAACAAAGGTATCTTTTGAATCGAATATTGGAACATCGATATAATTTAATCTTCCATTAAATACTCTATTTTTTTCACAACCAAAACCTATAATTGTTGCCTGATTTCCTTTTTCATATAGATAATTGTCGGATAGATTTGGCTCTTTTTCCCCATTAATTTTTCTTTGGGCATCTAAAGGTAAAAAAGGTAGCTTAATTTTCTTAAAGTCGATATTTGTTGGTTTTTTTAAAAGTCTGATTATTGCTATATCATAATTATTCATACCTTTTGAATAATTTTCATTAATTTTATAACCTAAAATTCCAATTTTGTTATTTTCAAAATCATTATCATTAATTATATTTACGGCAACTGAGACATTTTTAATATTAGGCTTGTCTGCCAAACAATGCGCGGCAGTTAGTACATAATATGGATAAATAAGAAAGCCTGAACAATTTCCTGTAGAAGATTTTACACGAGCCATGTATGGAAACTGACCTTTGGTTGCCGGTTGACCTCCGATTATCTTATTTGGCGCGG
>JAVHRJ010000186.1:0-5032 GCA_036171595.1 Bacteroidales bacterium | reverse complement strand
CGTTTTGGCGACTTAAAACTCGACCGCACAAAATGGCTATTAAAAAGAATTGTAAAAGGAATAGGCGATTATGGAAATGCCTTTGGAGTTCCAGTTGTTGGTGGAGAAGTATATTTTGACGAATGTTATAACTCTAATCCATTAGTTAATGCCATGTCGGTTGGAATTGTAAATAAAAATAAAGTTATTTCAGCAACTGCACATGGTGTTGGAAATCCTGTTTATATTGTTGGTTCATCAACTGGTAAAGATGGAATTCACGGTGCTACGTTTGCAAGTGCCGATTTAAACGAAAAATCAGCCGACGATATTCCAAGCGTTCAGGTTGGCGACCCATTTATGGAAAAACTTTTACTTGAAGCAAGTTTAGAATTAAATGAAACTGATGCAATTATTGGAATGCAAGATATGGGTGCAGCCGGAATTATTTGTTCCACTTCAGAAATGTCGGCAAAAGGCAAAAGTGGAATGAAAATAAACCTTGACAATGTTCCATTTCGTCAAAAAAACATGAAAGCATGGGAAATACTTTTATCCGAATCGCAAGAAAGAATGCTTGTAGTAGTAAAAAAAGGAAAAGGAAAAATTGTTGAAGATATTTTCAAGAAATGGGATTTGCATTGTGCTATTATTGGTGAAGTTATTAAAGAAGATCGTTTAATGTTTTATTCAAATAACGAACTAGTTGCCGATGTACCAGCCGATTCGTTAGTACTTGGTGGCGGAGCTCCAGTATACGAACGCGAAAGCAAAGAGCCAGCTTATTTTAAACAACTAAAAAAGTTTAACATTAAACAAATAGAACAACCAGAAAACTTACGAGAAGTTGCAGAATTATTAATTACAGAACCTACAATTGCTTCTAAACAATGGATATACGAACAATACGATTCAATGGTTGGAACTAAAAACATGTCAACAAATTTTGTTTCCGATGCTTCAATTGTAAATATTAAAGGTACAAATAAAGCTATTGCATTAACAGTTGATTGCAACTCACGCTATGTATGGGCCGACCCCGAAAAAGGGACATCAATTGCAGTTGCCGAAGCAGCAAGAAATATTGTTTGTTCTGGTGGCTCTCCTGTTGCTATAACAAATTGCTTAAATTTTGGAAATCCTTATAATCCCGAAGTATTCTGGCAATTTAAAAATGCAATTAAAGGCATGAGCGTTGCTTGCGAAAAATTTGGAACTCCAGTAACTGGTGGAAATGTTAGCTTTTATAACCAAACATCAATTGGAAAAACAATCGAACCTATTTTTCCAACTCCCACTATAGGAATGCTTGGCATAGTTGAAGACAAAGAAAATATTATGTCGTTAGCATTTAAACACAAAGGTGATATGATATTTTTAATTGGACCAGTAATCGAAGATATTGCTTCGTCGGAATACCTTTTAAAATATCATAAAATAACAAATTCGCCATGCCCATATTTTGACCTTGAAATGGAATACAAAGTTCAGCAAATTGTATCTAATGTTATTAAAAAGAAATTTATTAGTTCTGCTCACGATATTTCCGAAGGTGGCCTGTATACTGCACTTATCGAATCGTCAATTCCAAATAATTTAGGTTTTGATATAACAACCGACGCAGAAATTAGAGAAGATGCATTTTTATTTGGCGAATCGCAAAGTCGTGTAATTGTTTCGGTTAATCCAAATCGCGAAGATTTATTTATTGATTATATGATGGCACAAAAAATTCCATTTATGGCTCTTGGTCATGTAACAAAAGGCGAATTAAGAGTTGATGATATCTCTTATGGATTTATTAAAGACATAAAGAAAAATTATAATACTGCTTTAGAAAATTTAATTTAATTTTATTTCATAACATTATTCACATTGAGCCAAAATAAGCTAATTATTGAAAAAAACAAAACGAATGTAGCGTCAATGTTTGATGACATTGCACCAGCATACGATTTTCTAAACCATTTTCTTTCGGCAAATACTGATAAACTATGGCGAAAAAAATCAGTTAAAATTCTTTCAATAAAAAATCCAAAAAAAATACTAGATGTGGCAACTGGAACTGGCGATTTGGCAATAGCAATGCTTAAATTAAATCCCGAAAAAATTATTGGGATAGATATTTCAAAGGAAATGCTCGAAATTGGCAAAAAAAAAATAAAGGAACTTAACAAAGAACAAATTATTGAGTTACAACAAAACGATGCCGAAAACATCCCGTTCACTAATAATTCATTTGATGCTGTAACTGTTGCCTTTGGCGTTAGAAATTTCGAAAACTTAAACAAAGGGCTATCAGAACTTTACAGAGTACTTAATTCAAATGGGACGTTACTTATACTTGAGTTTTCGCGACCAAAAAATAATTTATTTGGATATTTTTTTAAATTCTATTTTAAATACATTTTACCAACATTAGGGAAAATGTTTTCTAAAAACAAAGTTGCTTATAAGTATTTATTTCAGAGCGTTCAACAATTTCCATCTGTAAACGACATGAAAAAATATCTTTCATCGCAAGGTTTTATAAATGTAAATGCTAAAACTTTATCAATGGGAATTGCAACAATTTATACTGCATCAAAATAAATTATGAATTTGTTCGTTTAAATATTTCAAAATGTACAAGTATTTAAAATTCATACTTATAATATTTATTTCGATTGGGTTAAAAGCACAAACATCTAGGCCTTTAAACTTACCCAAATACGACCAAATGCCTTTGCATTTTGGAATGGCTTTGGGTTTAAATCAAATGGATTTTACAATTCATAACTCCGGACTTTTTTTAACTCCAGCAATTGATTCAATTTACTCGATAGAAAATACACCATTAGTTGGAATTAACATAAACATTGTTTCAAATTTTAACTTTCATAATTATTACGCAATACGCTTTTTGCCAGGCTTAAACTTTGGCCAACGCAACTTAACTTATTGGATTAGAAAAGATTCCACATACTATTCGCACGTTATGAAAATCGAATCAACTTATCTCGATTTACCTCTTCTATTCGAATATAAAGGTAAACGATTAACTAATTTTCGACCATATTTAATTGGTGGTGCAAGCTTTAAGATTGATTTAGCTGCACAAAAAAAAGTTAAGGAAGAGGATAAACCAAAAATTCGTTTAAGCCGAACGAGTTTGTATTATGAAGTTGGTTTTGGTACCGATTTTTTTCTCGAATATTTTAAATTTGCTTTAGAACTAAAATATGTTGTTGGAATAAACAATGTTTTAGTTCCAGATAATACTCAATTTTCGCAAGCTATTGAAAGAATGAACAGCAAAATGATTATGTTCTCAATTACTTTTGAAGGAAGCGATATTCGTGTATTTAGATTTTTAAATCGCAGAAGTGGAAAATGATACAACAAATTGATTTAGTTCTTTCGCCTATTGATGCTCAAAAAACTGAAAATTATACAGAATATGCATCAAAAATATTAAAAATAACAAAGAGCAGAATTTCGCACATGAAATTGATTAAGCATTCTATTGATGCTCGGCAACGCGACATTAAAGTTCAATTAAGATTTGCCGTAGTTATTGATGAACCAAATTATAAACCAGAAAAAATTGTTTTTGAACCAAAAAATGTAACAAATTGTAAAGAGGTTGCAATTATTGGTGCTGGTCCCGCTGGCCTATTTGCAGCATTGCGATTAATTGAACTCGGTTTAAAACCAGTAATTTTTGAACGTGGGCAAGATGTGCATCAGCGAAAACGCGATATTGCAACAATGTACAAAAGCAATAAAATTAACGCTAATTCTAACTATTGTTATGGCGAAGGTGGTGCGGGAACATTCTCCGATGGAAAACTATATACTCGTTCCTCTAAACGTGGCAACGTAAACAGAATTTTAGAATTATTTTATTTGCATGGTGCTAATGAAAACATTTTAATTGAAGCTCATCCACATATTGGTTCAGACAAGTTACCAAATATTATTGAAAATATTAGAAATAAAATTATTGATGCTGGTGGTATTTTTCATTTTAACACACAAGTAACAGATATTATTATAACAAATAACAAAATAACTGGTCTAAAATTAAATAATGATTTAATATTTAACACAAATTATTTAATTCTTTCATCAGGACACTCTGCAAAAGATATTTATAAATTGTTAGATTCAAAAAAAATTTTACTCGAATCGAAAGATTTTGCAATGGGGGTAAGAATTGAAAACCCACAAGAAACAATTAACAAAATACAATATCATAATTATTCCAAAATTGAATTATTACCAGCAGCAACATATAACATTGTGCAACAAGTTAATGGTAAAGGCGTTTACTCATTTTGTATGTGTCCGGGTGGAGTAATTGTTCCTGCATCAACAAATGAAAACGAAATGGTTGTAAACGGAATGTCAGCTTCAAAAAGGAATTCTGGTTTTGCAAACGCTGGTTTTGTTACCGAAATAAAAAACGAAGATTTAACAGAATTTAAAAAGTTTGGAGTTTTTGCTGGACTTGAGTTTCAATCGCATTTAGAAAAATTAGCATTTAACAATGGCGGTGGTGGATTAATTGCTCCAGCTCAAAGAATTATTGATTTTATTCAAAAAAAGAAATCTACCAACATACCTAAATCTTCATATATACCAGGAACCCACTCTTCTGAAATGCACAATTGGCTACCAAAATTCATGTCAGAAAACATTTCCAAAGCATTGCAAATGTACGGACAACGCGAAAAAGATTTTATAAATGAAAACGCAATAATGATTGGAGTTGAAAGTCGCACATCATCGCCAATACGCATTCCACGAAATCGCGAAACGTTTGAACATGTCGAAATTAAAGGATTATATCCATGTGGCGAAGGTGCTGGTTATGCTGGTGGTATTGTTTCGTCGGCAATTGATGGAATGAATGTGGCAGAAAATATTGCAAAACAACTATAACACACCTTTAATCTTTAAGGAAACTTGCATACAAATCAATTCGTCATGCTGAACTTGTTTCAGCATCTACTAACGCACACCCTTAATCCCTAAAGGGAGCTTACCCACAAATACATTTTCCCTTTAG
>JAVHRJ010000185.1:0-1031 GCA_036171595.1 Bacteroidales bacterium | reverse complement strand
GCCGTAGGCTTAGCGTTTTCAATCGAAACAAATGGAAGCAGACCCCGTGTTAGCAACTGCCGACTTATCAATAATTATCAGTTACTTTAGTCAAACAATAATTCTTTAAAAATTACAAAAATAATTCGCAAATAGTTTATAATATTCTTATGTAAACTTGACTATTTTTATCATGTAATACTTGATTTAATCAATTAGATCAAGTATTATTTTAAGATTTTCTTTGACAAGTTCAGAAATATCTTTCGGCAATTCTCCAACTTTCTTAATTAATCTTTTATTATCAATTGCTCTTATTTGGTCAATCATTATGTCACAATTCTCTTTTACTTTTGCTATCCCCTTTTTGATGTGTACTCGTAATATTTTACTTTGTAATTGTACATTAGTTGTTATAGGACAAATAAGAGTTGACGGATGAATTTTGTTTAATAAATCTGTCTGAACAATTAAAACAGGTCGTATTTTGCCCGTTTCAGTCCCTTGTCGTGGGTCAAGATTTGCAACCCATATTTCATATTTTTTAATTGTCATAATCATCAAGATTGTCAAATTCAGCAAGTACTTTTAATGATTCTTCTTGAACAAGTTTTGATTCATTCTCAATTCTTTTTGAAAGTATTCTTTTCCTCTGAAGTCTATTGTAATATTGTATTGCTTCGTTAATATAACGATTACGTGGTTTCTTAAGACTAGTCAATACTTGCTCAGTCTCATTAAAGATTAATTCGTCGAGTTTTAAAGAAAGAGTTTTCATATTTTTTTATTTAGTATATAACAAAAGTATATACTATTATGGAATAATCAAAATTATTTTTATGATTTTTACTAACAACTTCAGTCAAGTTTGTATTTTTAATCTCGTTTTGCTACAATTATTTTTGTAAAATCTAATATTAATTTCCAAATTATTATTTTACTAAATTATTATTTTTTCGGTCATATTATCATGTCGAAAAATCTTGGAGGTTGTTGCTAACGGTCCTCGTGTAGGCAACGTTTTTGCAACCTTAGACCTATGCGCATAGGCG
>JAVHRJ010000184.1:0-1033 GCA_036171595.1 Bacteroidales bacterium | reverse complement strand
GATGAGATGATGGGATGATGGGATGATGGGATGATGGGATGATGAGATGATGAATTGTTTGTTGTAATTTGATTATTGAATGGAATACCATAAATTTACGGAATAAATATTTGAATATGGATAAATTAGATTTTACGGCAATTGATTTTGAGACTGCAACAGCTTACCGGAATAGTGCATGTGCAGTAGGGATTGTAAGGGTAAAAAATGGGAAGATAGCTGATACATATTATTCTCTTATACAGCCTCCCGAAAATCTGTATTGGCCACAAAATATTGCAATACATAAAATTACTCAATATGATACCAAAAATGCTTTAATATTTCCTAAAATTTATGATGAGATAAAACAGCATTTGCAAGGTAGGGTGGTAGTTGCCCATAATGAATCGTTCGATAGAAGTGTTCTTAAAAAGACGATGGATTACTACAAACTTAACTATTCGGAATTGAATTTAAGTGAGAAGTGGGAGTGTACACTGAAAATATATAAAGCAAAAGGTTTTAGTCCGGCTTCTTTAGACGTTTGCTGTAGAAAGATGAAGATTGAATTGAAACATCATGAGGCGCTATCAGATGCAAGAGGATGTGCGAAATTGTATTTGTTGCATTGTATGGGCTAGTTGTGGTTTGATTTTAAAATGGAATAAAGTATATTTTCATTAAATCGAAACGTTTGTCTGCATAGTTGTGGTTTGATTTTAAAATGGAATAAAGTATATTGAAAAAAAGTTAACTAACTTTTATAAAGTGTTGTGGTTTGATTTTAAAATGGAATAAAGTATATTCTTGCCGGATGTAACTATTCACCGGAGAAGTTGTGGTTTGATTTTAAAATGGAATAAAGTATATTCAGCGGATTTTCAAGAATTATTTTTTTCCTGTTGTGGTTTGATTTTAAAATGGAATAAAGTATATTGAGTCTAACATTGAAGATGATATATTAAGGTTGTGGTTTGATTTTAAAATGGAATAAAGTATATTAACTTTTCCAAGCAAAAGAAGTACCTGTGTGTTGTGGTTTGATTTTAAA
>JAVHRJ010000183.1:0-5051 GCA_036171595.1 Bacteroidales bacterium | reverse complement strand
TTGTTCCCATATCAACATAACCGCTACCTAAATCGGTTTCAACTTTTAAAAAGTGTGCAGCAGAACCCCAGCCAATTGTTGAAAATGTTCCACTTTGTGTGTTGCCAGCTCCAACAGAAAGGGTTACAATACCAAAAGTATTTGTAGTAGCGGTATGTGTTTCAACATATTCAATTGTTCCAGTTGGTGAGCCTGAAATAATACTTAGTTGAAATACAACTGATTGAGTTGGAATAGCTACACCTGCATTATCACGCACTACTGCTTGATATTGAAATGATTGTGGAGATTGAGCAAAAGTTACATAACTTATTGCAAAATAGAAAAATAACAATGACAATTTTTTCATAATTTTCTATAATTTATACAAAAATAAAATATTATTTTATTAAAAATAACATTTTGTTAATAATTTATATTTGAGTGTTAATAAAATCAAATAGTTATATTAAAAATCGAAAATTACCCCAATTGATGGTAAAACTGTACCAGCTCCTGCAGAAGGTATTTCTCTTAATATATATTTCGAAGGATTATTTGGATCAATTACTTTGTTCCCATTTATATCTAAATTTGTAATTCTTGCTTGCTCTTCCGATTTAAAATTATACGCATTTTGAATATCTAAATAAAACTTTAAACTGCTTTTCTTAAAATAAATTATTTTGTCAATTCTTATATCTAATTGATGAAAAGGTTTAAAGCGTTTAGAATTTACATTGTTGTAATCAGTATATGGTTGATTTGTTATGTCCCAAGCAGAAATTAACGATGACCTATTTAAATCGTATGGAGTGTAGGGTAATCCGCCAGCAAAACGCCATTTAATTGCAGCACTCCAATTTCTTTTAAATTTTTTGTTTGCAGAAACTATAAAAATATGTCGATTATCCCACGAAGAAGGATTGTATTTGCCATTTTTATTTTGAAATTCGGAACGTGAAAAAGTGTATGAAACAACAATATTAACTTTGCCTTTAAAATTCGATTGCATTAAAAATTCTATTCCATAGGCTTTGCCTTTACTTGTAGAAACTACAGATTCGTTTCCAACAACCCCAAAATCTATTGGACGGTTTGCTAAACTAATTGAATCTTTAATAGAAAATGGGTAATTTGAATAAAATTTACTAAAACCTTCTAATGTAAATCGAGTAGAATTTGAAGTTTGATATGCAAATCCACCAATTAAGTGGTTGCAATTTATGTACGAAATGTTGTTAGTTTTATTTACAAAATTACCTGTATTGTCTTTATAGCCAAGTGTTGTGTATGAAGGAAGTTGGTAATATCTTCCTAAATTAGCGTTAATACTTAACTTTTCGTTAATGTTATATGATGCAGAAAATCTTGGTGAGATTTGTTTTAATGGGTTGTTCATTGTAGTGTTATACAAAGCTGCATCTGTTCTTATTCCAATTGATAATGTTAGTAAATCGGAAAAATATTTTTTGCTTAGTTGTGCAAATACTCCATATTTAACAATATCTAATAATGAACTATATGTAATTGTGTCAATGGTTTGGTTTATAAAGGTTTTTTGAAAAGTATTATTGGTATATTTTGACAAATCTAGATTTATCCCATAATTTAATTTAACGTCATTATTTAAATTGTTATAACTTTCTGCTCTAAATTTATTTTCTGATTCTTGACTAATATAATCAATAATTTTATTACTAGGTTCGGAATTATTATTGTTTAAATACTTATATTGACGGTTGTTAAGCATATTTCTGCTTAAAACAAAAGTTGAATATCCATTTTCGGTAAAATGTTTGTAAATCGCTCCAAAAGTGTAACTCCATTGTTCGTAAATTGGCAAATAATTTAATAAATATATTTGATATTCTGTAGGTTGTTTTATTTTTGTATCGAGTTTAAATTGGTCAAGTGCACCAATGCTAACAATTGTAATTTCGTTTTTACTATCTATTTTATATTTACTTTTAAATTGATAATCGTTATAAGTTGGTAAAAATGGTAATCCAAGAGCCTTAAAAAGGAAACTCAAATATGATCGACGAATTGAAAATATAAAGTTTGTTTTTTTACTTAATGGTCCATCGGTAGTTAACGAAACCTCTGAAGCACCTAGTGAACCACGAAATTTTAATTTTTCAGAATTCCCATCTATTTGTTTAAAATTAAAAATTCCACTCAGAGCATTGCCTTTGTTAGCAGGAAAAGCACCTGAGTAAAAATCAATTTCGCGAATAAAATCTGCATTTAATATTCCATTAGTTCCACCAGAAGCCCCTTGTGTAGCAAAGTGATTTACGTTTGGAATTTCAATATCGTCAACATAAAATTTACTTTCGCTAGAAGAGCCTCCTCGAACAATAATATCGTTTCGACCTGCCGAAGGGATTGCTGCAATTCCAGGAAATGATTGAATAATTTTTGCAACATCACGATTAACTCCTGCAGAGTTTTCGATTTCAGAAATACTAATACTTCTTAATGAAACTGGGCTTTCTTCTTTTTTTATAAATTTTTGTGATACTATGTTTACTTCGCTTAGCTCGTACTTTTGTTCAGAAATTGGAATATCTATAAAAGCTGTTTTATTGTTTGTGATTTGTATATCATTAGTTGTTGTGCTTTTAAATCCAACAATAGTTACAGTCAATTTTATAAAACCAGGTTTAATATCTGAAATTTCAAAATTTCCATCTAAATCGGATGTTGTTCCTATTTTTGTACCTTCAATTACTATGTTTGCAAATGGAATTTGTTCGTTACTTTTTTCGTTAATTATTCTGCCCCTTATTTTGCCTTGTTGAGAATATGATGAAACAAAAGCAAAAAGTAATATAGCTAATAATAAAATTTTCATTTGTTTTTTTTTGCAAAATTATATTTTTATTTAGAATATTTCTAAATAAAAATTCGTTTTTTTGATAAAAATTAAATTTAGCAATATTAGCTATAAAAATTTAATGACAAAATTTATGTGTAGTCCTTAAAATACAATATTCGTAGTACTAAATTTTTGCACTTACCTTGTAAAAAGTATATTATTACATGTATGTAATTGTATGATAATAAAATTATTTACTTTGCTCAAGAATAGTTTTGAAACAATTCAAAATTTGATTTAGAACAGTATAAAGTGTGGTTAATTTTTAAAAGTTCAGCGTTATTAATTAGTTTAATTTTAAATTATATTTATATATATATGATAATAAATAAATTATGTGCAAATAAATTTTAAAATATAAATTTATTTTAAATATCATTTTATTATTAAAAATAGACAAATATCTTTGCACTCGTTAAATCATTAAAAATTAAAAAAAATGGCATATAAAATTGGAACAGATTGTACCGCATGTGGTACTTGCATTGATGAATGTCCAGTAGGAGCAATTTCCGAAGGCGATATTTATAAAATAGATGCATCGAATTGCACCGATTGTGGTGCATGTGCAGATGTTTGCCCAGTAGAGGCAATTCATCCTGCTTAAATTGTACAAATAAAATAAAAAAAGAGCCTATTTTGGCTCTTTTTTTATTTATCTTAAAAGTTGCTATATAACATTTTTTTAAATGATATTTTAACATAAAAATTTTTACTTTCGCCTTTTGAAATTGATTACTAAAAACATATTTTAATATGAATAGTGAATATTTAATTTTGTTCTTTTTACTTGGAGTTGTTTTAGTTGGGGGAGCTATAGTTTTTTCAATGTTTGTTTCTCCTAGGTCAACAAATAAAGCAAAATCTGAACCATACGAATGTGGTATTCCAGTAAAATCTGATGCGTGGATTCAATTTAATGTTGGTTATTATTTGTTTG
This sequence comes from Bacteroidales bacterium, assembly GCA_036171595.1. Lineage (GTDB taxonomy): Bacteria > Bacteroidota > Bacteroidia > Bacteroidales > GWA2-32-17 > GWA2-32-17. The sequence continues at coordinate 1,248 of JAVHRJ010000183.1, read as the reverse complement.
CAATTATTTATCTTGTATTTGATGTTGAAACAGTGTTTATATTTCCTTGGGGTGTGGTTATGCATGATTTAGGAATAATTGCATTTGTAGAAATTCTTATGTTTTTCTTTATTTTAGTTTTGGGACTTTTATACGCATGGAAGAAAGGAGCTTTAAAATGGGAGTAAAAATTAAATCAATGAAAAATGAAGATTTTAAAGATAATGAATCTTTAGAAATCTTTAAAAAATCAGGTGGAAATATTCTTTTAACAACTGTTGATAATATTATTAATTGGGGACGTTCTAATTCAGTTTGGCCACTTACTTTTGCAACAAGTTGTTGTGGAATTGAGATGATGGCTGCTGGTGCATCACGCCACGATTTTGCTCGTTTTGGTATTGAAGTTTATAGAGCTAGCCCTCGTCAAGCCGATGTTATTGTTGTTGCAGGAACTGTTGTACATAAAATGGCTCCAGTATTAAAAAGGTTATACGATCAAATGCCTGATCCAAAATATGTTATTGCAATGGGCGCATGTGCCGTTTCGGGTGGTCCATTTTTTTATAATTCGTACTCTGTAGTTAGAGGAGTTGATCAAATTATTCCTGTTGATGTTTATATACCTGGTTGTCCACCTCGTCCCGAAGCACTTTTGTATGGAGTTATGCAATTACAGCGTAAAATAAAAACTGAAAGTATTAGAAAGTTAAAAGTGAAAAGTTAAAAGTGAGAACAATAAACAAATAACGTTGAACATTTTTGAACAATGAACATAGAACTTTTATGACAAACGAACAATTAAAAGAAAAAATAACTAGCTGGGTAAGTGGTTTGGAATTTCCAGAGAATAAGCAATATCTCGAAGTTCTTGTTCCAGCCGAATCATTACATAAATTAGCTAAATTATTAAAAGAAACTCCAGAAACATATTTTGATTACTTATTTTGTTTATCAGGAGTAGATTATGGAAAACAATTTGCAATTGTATATCACCTCGAAAGTACAAATCATAAACATGCGATAGTTTTAAAAGTAAAAACTGATGATAGAAATAATCCTAATTTCGATACAGTTTGTGGTTTGTGGAGAGCAGCCGAATGGTTTGAACGCGAAGTTTTTGATTTGTACGGAATAAAATTTAATAACCATCCCGATTTACGTCGTTTGTTTTTACCTGAAGATTGGGAAGGTTATCCTTTGAGAAAAGATTATAAAGACGAATTAAACATCATCGAACGCTAATAGATTGAATTATGGAAGATGTAT
>JAVHRJ010000182.1:0-1036 GCA_036171595.1 Bacteroidales bacterium | reverse complement strand
TTAAAGGTTTTAAGAGTTTCTAAACCAATTTTAGTGTTGATTGCAGTGTTTACTTCATAGCCATTACTCTCAAGAATGAGTTTAACAGATGCCAATAAATCAACATCATCATCTATTACCAAAATTTTACTTTTATTCATATAAAATAAATTTTAAAGTTTAAAAAAAATCAATATATAAAAATAATATCATTTAAAATTAAAAGTATCAGATTAAATTTTATTCTCTTCGTTGTCTCTTATTTTTTGATCGATTTCACCTAATTCTCTGAGCAATTTTAAAGTTTCCTGTGCGTCTTCTTCGCTGATTTTCTGAATAGCAAATCCTGTATGTAATAAAACATAATCGTCAATTTTAACATCCTCCACCAGTTGAAGTGATGCTTCGTACTTAGTACCTCCCACAGATACAATGGCTTTATTACCATTTATTGATATTACTTTAGAAGGAATACTTAAACACATAATTAATCAAATTTAAATTTTAATCTGAATAAAATTAATAATCAAAAATACTACTAAATAAACAAATAAAAAGCTATTCTTTAACATAAAAGATTAAAATTTTTAAATGGAAATTGTGAGGTTTTAATCATAAATCAAAAATTGTCATAATCTATTCTTTGCTGCAATTACTAATTGACCAAGTGCAATGCCACCATCGTTTGCAGGAATATGATAGTGCGAAAAGACTTCAAAATGGTTTAAAGTAAGCAGGTTCTCAACTTTTTCCAAAAGATATTTATTTTGAAAAGTTCCACCCGATAGCACTACTTTATTTATATTATAATTGTTACCGGTTTCTTTAACAACATCAATAATAACCGAAATGATAGTGTTGTGAAATTTAGCCGAAATTTCGGAAAGCGGAACATGTTGCTGTATATCTTTAACAATTTGTTCAATGGTTTTTTCAAAACAAATAGTTTTACCAATGACAAAAGGATATGCCTGTTTTATTTTATTATCAATTATCTCGATATATGAAAAATGACAAGATCTGTATCAGTAAGGCGGTGGCTGTGTTTGTGCCCATT
>JAVHRJ010000181.1:0-5102 GCA_036171595.1 Bacteroidales bacterium | reverse complement strand
TGGAAATTATGCCGATGGTGCTAATACCACTATAACTTTAAATAATTATATAAATTTATCGGGATACTTATATGCAGAACTTTCTTTTTGGACAAAATGGGACATAGAAGCCGGTTGGGATTATGTTGAAGTACTTGCCTCAACAAATGGCACAACTTGGACTCCTTTATGTGGCAAATACAACCATCCAGGCAACTCATACCAAGATGTTAATCAACCAATTTACGACGGAACTCAATCAACATGGGTAAACGAACAAATAGATTTATCAAATTACATTGGGCAAAATGTTAAATTTAGATTTAAACTATATAGCGATTCAAACACAAATTACGATGGTTTTTATTTTGATGATATAAAAGTTTCTGTAATAAATAACCCAACAAATATTGAAGTTTTAAATCAAAATTCAAACTCTATAACATTATATCCAAATCCTTGTAATAACGAAATTAATTTAATTTCAAATTCATTAACTGATTCAACTATTGAAATATACAACTCGCTTGGTGAAAAAATAAAAAAAATAAACGGTGAAAAAAATATAAGTATTTCTACGAAAGAATTACCACAAGGAATTTATTTTATAAAAGTTATTAGTATTTCCGGTAATTCAAAAACATTAAAATTTATAAAACAATAATTTCTTCAATTTATAATTAAATGAAAATTCTGCTAACATTAGCCTTTATAATAAATTTTACATTTTTGTATTCTCAAAACAGTTCAGTAAAAATTGCACTTTTAAAATATAATGGTGGAGGCGATTGGTACGCAAATCCCACATCATTACCAAACCTTGTAACATATTGCAATAAAAATTTAAATACTGATATTAATACTGAAATTGCTACGGTTGAAGTTGGCAGTTCAGATATAATTAATTATCCGTTTGTACACATGACTGGGCATGGCAATGTTGTTTTTAGCACTCAAGAAGTTCAGAATTTAAGAAATTATTTAATTGCTGGAGGGTTCTTGCATATATCAGATAACTATGGAATTAACGAATTTATTCGTAGAGAAATGAAAAAAGTTTTTCCCGAAGCCGACTTTATTGAGCTCCCTTTTTCGCACGAAATTTATCATCAAAAATATGAGTTTTCAAACGGCTTACCAAAAATTCATGAGCACGATAATAAGCCAGCTCAAGGTTTTGGAATTATTTTCGAAGGTAAATTAGTTTGCTTTTACGATTACGAGTGCGATTTAGGTGATGGTTGGGAAGATGCTGATGTACATAAAGATTCTGACGAAAAACGTGCACAAGCATTAAAAATGGGTGCAAATATTATTTCGTATATTTTTAAAAATTAATTGTAAAAAATTTTGAAAGAACAACTAAATAATTTTATTGTTAACAACAATCTTTTTTCTAAAAAAGATTGTATTGCTGTTGCAGTTAGTGGTGGTATTGACTCAACTGTTTTACTTAATTTATTATATACTTTAAGTTACAACTGCATTGTTTTGCATTGTAATTTTCAATTAAGAAATGAAGAATCCAACAACGATGAAAAATTCGTGAAAGAAATATCACTTAAATATAATTATGAATTTATAACGAAAAAATTTGATACTAAACAATATGCAGATGATAATGGAATAAGTATTCAAATGGCTGCCCGTGAATTACGCTATAATTTTTTTGAAGAAACAAGGCAAAAATATAATTGCAAATTAATTGTTACAGCACATCATGCCGATGATAATATTGAAACTTTTTTTATAAATCTATTAAGAGGAAGTGGATTAAAAGGAATTTCTGGGATACCAATTAAATATGGAAAAATAGTTAGGCCAATGTTATTTGCGACCCGAGAAGAAATTTATAATTATGCAAAAGCAAATAATATAGAATGGCGCGAAGATTCGAGCAATAAATCAGTTAAATACATGCGAAATAAAATTCGTCATAACATTATTCCAATGCTCGAAGATATAAAGCCAGGAAGCAAAAAAACAATACTCAGAAATATTGAACATTTTAAAAATACTGAAATATTATTAAAAGAATTATTAAGTGATAAAATTGAAAAAATAGTTGTTCAAAATAATAATGAAATATTTATTAATATTAATGAGCTTACAACATCAAATTCTGGAAAAACAATACTATACGAAATAATTAGTCAATATGGGTTTAATCCAAAACAAATTAATAAAATATGGGAAACAATTAACTCGTTTTCTGGTAAAATGTTTTACTCAAAAAATTATTGTTTAAATAAAGACCGAGAACAAATAATTATTTCACCAATAAAAAAAGATAATCATAAATTTAAATATTACATTGATAATGAGCAAGATTGGATATCGGAACCATTTGAAATGTCAATAAAAAAAACAAATTGGAATTCAAATCAGGAAATATTAAAAAATAAAAATATCGCAATACTCGATGCCGACATTATTGAATTTCCTTTAGTAATAAGAAGATGGAACCACGGCGATTATTTTCAACCTTTTGGGATGAAAGGCTTTAAAAAATTAAGCGACTTTTTTATTGACGAAAAAATATCAATAATTGAAAAGGAAAAAATTTGGATTATCGAATCTTCAAATAAAATTTGTTGGATTATTAATCAAAGAATTGACGATAGATTTAGAATAACAAATAACACTAAAAATGTTATAACATTACAGTTGTATTAAAAATTTAAACCACAATAAAACAATTATTAAAACATTTTAACTTAAAAATTGTATATCTAACTCTATCATTAAAAAACCTTTAGATATTGATTGACCTTCAATTACATTTACTTTTTTAATTACGCCAGAATAAGGTACTTTAATAGTATTTTTCATTTTCATTGCATCTAACACTAATAATTTATCTCCCTCAATAATTTTATCGCCTTCAGCAACATAAACTTTACTAACTGTACCAGGAATAATAGAATAAACTAAAGATGGATCGGCATTTTGCCATACTTTTCTATTCTCAAATTTTTTAGTAATTATTGTTTTATATTTAGTGTCATCAACATGTAATGTTTTAAAAACTATTTCATTAGTTTTTTTTTCTTCTTTTTTGCTCATTGCTTTAAAATTTTAAAATGGTGGTATTCCGTGCTTTTTATGTGGGTTTGTATTTGTTTTATCTTTTGCAACAGAAATTGCATGAACCAACATTTTTCTTGTTTCTTTTGGCTCAATTACAGTATCTACATAACCTTTTGCTGCAGCAACATACGGATTTGCGAATCGATCTTTATATTCTTTAACTTTTAGTTTACGCATTTTTTCAGGATCTTCTGCTTCGGCAATTTCTTTTTTAAATATAATATTTGCAGCACCTTCTGGTCCCATAACAGCAATTTCGGCACTTGGCCAAGCAAAAACAAAATCGGCACGTAAATGGCGTGAACCCATTGCTATATATCCTCCACCATAAGCTTTACGAAGTATTACTGTTACCTTTGGAACAGATGCTTCGCTATAAGCATAAAGTAATTTAGCACCATGACGAATAACTCCGGCATGCTCTTGGTCAACACCAGGTAAATAGCCAGGTAAATCAACTAAAGTAATTATAGGAATATTAAATGCATCACAAAAACGAATAAAACGAGCTGCTTTATCAGATGAATCAACATCTAGTACTCCAGCTAAATACAATGGTTGATTACAAACAAAACCAACAGTTTCTCCACTAATACGAGCAAAACCAATAACAATATTTTGTGCCCAAAGTTCGTGAATTTCAAAAAAATCGCTGTCATCAACAACAGCACGAACAACGTGACGAATATCGTAAGGTAATTTTGGATCGTCAGGAACAATTTTATCTATAATAAATTCTTTTGTAGGCTCTTTTGGCTTAAATGGCAAAGCTTTTCTACTATTGTTCCATGGTATAAATGTTACTAATTTTTTAATTTGCTCGAAACATTCAATTTCTGATGATGCAAAGAAATGTGCATTACCAGTAATTTCGGCATGTACACGTGCACCACCTAAATCTTCCATCGAAATTTCTTCGCCTAAAACAGTTTTAATTACCTCGGGACCAGTAATAAACATTTTTGAAATATTATCAACCACAAAAACAAAATCGGTTAAAGCTGGCGAATAAACTGCACCACCAGCACAAGGTCCTAATATTACAGATATTTGAGGAATAACGCCAGATGCTAAAGTGTTTCTAAAAAATATATCACCATAGCCTGCAAGTGAGTTTACACCCTCTTGAATACGAGCACCACCCGAATCATTAATACCAATTAATGGAATTCGCAATTTTAATGCATGATCCATTATTTTTGTAATTTTACGTGCATGAGATAATCCTAATGAACCACCAGCAACTGTAAAATCTTGAGCAAAAATACATACTGGTGAACCATAAATAGTTCCAGTACCAATTATTACACCATCGCCATGTAATACCTTACTATTCATATCAAAATCGCGAGCTTCATGTTCTACGAATAAATCATATTCGCTAAAAGAATCTTTATCAAGTAATTCCATAACACGTTCACGGGCAGTTAGTTTACCCATTGCGTTTTGTTTTTCAATAGCTTTTTCGCCACCACCCTGTTGGGCTTGCTCACGACGTCTTAATAATTCTAAAGTTTTACTTCGTAACGACATAATATTATTATTTAATTAAATTCTATTATAAAAAAACAATTTCCCAAAATAATTATTGGCAAAATTATAAAAATTAAAACATTGTATAACTGATTTAGCTCATTTTATAATTACAATATTTCATATATCTTTGATATTAAAACAAATATATGGTTGATAAAATATAATATTATTATATTTTAGAGATTATAATTTTATAAAAATAAATTAATTTTAATGCTGTTAAAATATTGAATACAATGAGAAAAAGCTTTTTCTTTTTAAATATAACAATTGCTAGCGTTATATTATTAACAACTAGTATTATAATTCTAAATTTATATTACAATAATTTAGAACATGCAAAATTTCATTTATCTGAAACATTAAAAAACAGAGTAGCTGTAATAGAATCTATATATAACAAAACAAATAGCAAAGAAATTGTTCTTGAAATTTTAAGAAATGCACAAAAAGATTATAAAGCATTAGGTGAAAATGGAGAAGTTGTAATTGCAGAA
>JAVHRJ010000180.1:0-1044 GCA_036171595.1 Bacteroidales bacterium | reverse complement strand
CATTTTGTTAGAATTACTAATGTGCTATGCTTAAGCATTATATATAACGTTTGGCGCTTGGAAAAGCTGGGCATTTAGCCGCAGTCGGTGTCAAACCGCTAAAAAGTTTACAATTTGTTAGAATTGTCAAGTTGCCCATAGCTGCCCAGTTTTTACCAAACGTGTGTTAGCGCCTGGCATTTATTTCGATTTTGTAGTTATTTTATTTTATCGATAATTGTTTCAGGCCAAGCAATGTAATCAGTGTACTGCCCCTTTTTAATATGAGCTCCTGTATTTTTACCCGAATTAGTCAAAACCCATTCTCCATTTATTTGTTCAATCCAATTTAATTTTTCTAAATTAGACTGCAATATTTCTTTAGAAATCTTAAATTCTTTTGATAAAGCAGTTATAGAAAAAAACTTTACATCAGAAGGGCTTGCTTTAACATAGTCTGATGTTTTTGTCTTTGGTTGCTCTTTATGTATTTCGGTTTTTTTGCTTTCAACTTTTTGAACAGAAATAGTTCTGTGTTCGCTCCCTCTTTTAATTCTGTCTACTTCAGTTGCAACTTGCTTGTACAATTCTTCGTCTTTTTCTTTTGAAATATAAATGCCCATCTCAACATTATTTTGTTGCGAAAACATATACAAGTTCATTGAAGTAATAATTGCTTCCTTCTCATTAAAATAGCACTTTGCATGAAGGTCTTTGTGAAATAATAATTTAATTCCTGGCATTGCTTGTAGCCAAGTGCTATCTTCCGGATTTATGTCGCTGACTTTTCCATAAATGATAATGATATCAATTGAAAATTTGTGTCTGTCTTCTAATGATAATTTAAGTTGATTGTTCAACTGTAAGTATGGACTAATTAAGTACAACTTGTCATTAGAATTATTTATGAGTTTCTTTAAGTAATATGAAACTCCTTGAGTGTCTAAAAATTCTGCCATAGTTCTTTTTTTTTAGTTTGTCAAAGTTAAAATATTTGTCAATTTATGATAGTCCTTTTTTTTTAATGCTTGGCGCTAACGGCAGTCCGTCTAAAAACCCATTTTT
>JAVHRJ010000179.1:0-1045 GCA_036171595.1 Bacteroidales bacterium | reverse complement strand
GTAAATACAAGCGGTTTACAAGGACAAGAACATACTTGTTATCCAAATCTTTACGATTTAAATGGTCAATATTTTCCAGCAGGCGATTACCAAAGTGAAAATAAAATTACGTTACATGCAGAAACAAATATTGTTACATCAACAGATAAAGAATTAATAATTTACCCTAATGCTGATTATGAATTTATTGCAGGGAACAGTATTACCTTAAAGCCCGGTTTTCATGCAGAAGCTGGTTCCCATTTTCTTGCAAAAACTGGCGAATCATGCGATCCAAATACAGTTGGTACCAAATCATTGGAAATTCCATTTCCTACCGAAACATTTAAAGAAATGGATTTTGATATTAGTAAATACATTGATAATAAGGAATTTGTTATAAACGATAATTTTTCTGCCAAAATTTTTCCAAATCCAACAAATGGAATTGTAACAATTGAAATTGATAATGAAAACGACAATGGCTTTACTGTAGAATTATCTGATTTGTCGGGCAGAGTGTTATATGAAGATAAAAAATATACTAACAACGAAACATTTAATTGGAGTTTTCTCGAAAATGGTATTTATCTCGTTAAAATAAAACAAAATGATATAACACAAGTAAAAACAATAATAAAAAAATAATTCGTGTAAAATGTTATGAAATTGTTTTTAAAAAACAACTTTCAAATCTCAAAGCATTTTTTGGTAAAATAAATTTTTCAATTTTTTTGTCTTTTTCAAAAATACCGTAAACAGCCGAACCGCTGCCCGTCATCGAAGCATATATAGCTCCATTTTCGTACAATTTGTTTTTAATTTCTTTTATTTCAGGGTAAAAATTAAAAACTGTTTCTTCAAAATCGTTTACAATGTATTTTTTCCAATTTGTTAATGGTTCGTTTTTTACAATTTCTTTTAAATTGTTTTTCTTATTTTGTTGTTTCGAATTCTTGTATGCCCATGCAGTATTTATGTGAATCTTAGGATGAATTATTATTAATTTGCAATTTGTTAAATTTAATGTAATTGGTTCTAAAATTTCACCTTTAGAAGTTGCAAT
>JAVHRJ010000178.1:0-5119 GCA_036171595.1 Bacteroidales bacterium | reverse complement strand
TTTAGGCTTGATTTACTCATCTAAATCACAAGTTGTTAATTTCGAAGATTTGTCGTTGCCTCCAGATACATTTTGGAATGGCTCCGATTTTTCGGGTGGTTTTAATTCAGGTAATTACACTCATTTTCCCAATAATTTTGTAGATTATGGTGGCGGTTATACTGCTTGGGATGGATTTTCGTATTCGAATAAACTAAATGATAGTTTACAAGACTATAACAACATGTACAGTTGTTACGATGGTCATCAATTAGCAAGTTCTTCAATATTTGGGTTGTCTTATAATTCAATCGATTGGAATACGAATGCAGTAATTCCTACTGAAATTTCATTTATTGTGCCTGCTATTTGCCATTCAATTTATATTACAAATACTGCATTCACTGGACTTACAATTAAAAATGGAGATTCATACAGTAAAAAATTTGGTGGAGTATCGGGCAACGACCCTGATTGGTTTTTACTTGATATTATTGGGTATAATAATGCAATTGTTACAGATACAGTTCATTTTTATTTAGCCGATTATCGTTTTGTAGATAATCTTCAAGACTACATTATTAAGGAGTGGACAAATATTGATTTAACAATTTTGGGACAAGTTACAAAACTTGATTTTAAGCTTTCGTCATCTGATACTGGAAGTTATGGGATGAACACACCTGCTTATTTTTGCTTCGATAATTTTAACTGCGATTTTATTACAAATGTTACAGAAAATAAATCAGAGTTAATTAACGTTTTTCCAAATCCAACAACTGATAAAATATATTTTAATAAAGAAGTATCAAATATAACAATATGTAATTTATCTGGAGAGGTTGTTTATTTAAAAACTGAAAATTCTAAAAACATTGATATATCACAACTTAATGCTGGTATATATTTTATTAAAATGACTGTTGATGGAGTTGTGATAAATGAAAAAATAATAAAGAAATAATGAATTATTGTAATACTTATTTTGGCTGAAGCCAAATTTGAAGATTTAATAGCCACGACCTTAAGGTCGTGGCAAACAGTTTTAAAAAATTGACTTTAGTTAAAATAAAAATAAATAATTAATAAATAAATGAAAATATTTTCAATTTTATTATTACTTTTTATTGCAACATTTAGTTTTGCACAATACCCACCTGCAGCTGGATTGCCTGGTAGTAGTGCAATATTTGCTGATAGTAGTAGTATTGTAAATTGGGCAAAAACGTGTAAAGTGCAACGCGGATTTGTAGATATTTCAGCAAATAATGATAGTTTGGTTTCGTATGGTTTAGAAAATGATGCTGTTGGAAAATCTGATAATTATACTGTTAGCCTAGGCGATGCAGGCATTGCTGTTCTTAGTTTTAATCCACCAATTGTAAACGGTAATGGTTTTGATTTTGCGGTTTTTGAAAATTCATTTGATGGAAATTTTTTAGAATTAGCATTTGTTGAAGTAAGTAGCGATAGTATTAATTGGTATCGTTTCAATGCTGTTTCGCTTACTCCAACCGATTCGCAAACTACAACATTTGGGATATTAGAGCCAACTAAAATCAATAATTTAGCGGGTAAATATAAAGTGTTATATGGAACACCATTCGATTTGCAGGAACTTAATGGAAAACCTTTATTAAATATTGATTCTGTGTCATTTGTTAGAATTGTTGATGTTGTTGGTAGTATTTCTGAAAATTACGCAACTTACGATTACGAAGGAAATAAAATTAACGATCCTTTTCCAACACCTTTTTTTACAAGTGGTTTCGATTTAGATGCAGTTGGTGTAATAAATGAAAAAACACAAAGTATCGAAAATAACAATGTGCACAAATTTAATGTATTCCCTAATCCAATTAAAGACGTTGTGAGCATTTTTTTTAATGGATTTTGCAATTTCGAAATAATCGATATTTATGGTAATAATGTAAAAACTGGAAGTTTTTTTAATAGTATTAAATTTCCCACAAATGATTGGCAATCTGGTGTTTTTATTTTGAAAATATTTAATAAAAATGAAAGTTTTACTTCAAAAATTATTAAATATTAATGATTCGCATTAATAACATATTAAAAATATTTATTTTACAATGCACGTTGTTATTATTGTCATTAGTTTTAAAATCACAAATAGATACTGTACGTTTAAAAGAGGTCGAAATTAAAGAGTTATACTTAAATTCGATTAATATAAACAAGCATCAAATTGATACTTTTAGATTAATGCATAGTGTAAGTGCAAACATCAGTGATATATTAAAATTTGAACCAGGTTTAAATGTTAAAAACTTTGGTGATGGTAGCTTAACTACTGTTTCGATTCGTGGAACCGATGCTTCGCATACAAAAGTTGATTGGAATGGAATGCAAATAAATTCTGCAATGAACGGGCAAATTGATTTTTCGCTTATTCCTGCATTACCATATAGCAATATAAACTTGTTTTATGGAGCAAATAGTTTAGTTTCAGCGAGTGGTGCTTTTGGTGGACAAGTATGCGTTAATTCGCCCGATTTTAATAAATTATTGCCTTTTGTGGAAGTTAAACAAGAGGTTGGTAGTTTTGGTTTGTATAATTCATATTTAGGTGTGTCTTTTGGTAAAAAGTATTTAAAATCAATTACTCAATTGTCGTTTCATAATTCAAAAAACGATTTTAAATATTTAAATAATGCTGTTTTGCCAATTCAGGAAATGACTCAACAAAGTGCAGATTTTAAAACTATAAATGTATTTCAAGATGTTTTTTACCAAAAAGGTAAAAATGAATTTTCGTTACATTATTGGCAAGCCAATGCGGAACGTCAAATTCCACAAATAATGACGAATGTTTTTTCTTCTCAACATAATGAAAAACAACTAGACAAATCTTCGCGAATTGCTGGTGCGTGGAATTATAATAGAAAATGTTTTAATTTGAATTTTACTGAAGGCTTGTCGTTTAGCGAACTTAACTACAATTTAGAACAGTATTCGGGTAATAATTTGTTGAATTACATTAATTCTAATAGTAACGAAAAATCTTATTTTTCATCTGTTTCAACAAATTTTTGTGTAACAAATAACATTCATTTAAACTCATCAATAAAATATGATTATCAGGATGTTAGCATATGCGAAAAGAAATCGAATATTGGGTATAATGTAAAAAATAACGCAGTTGATGCAATGGTTAATTTAGATTTTAATAAAGGTAATTGGTACAATGTTACTGTTTTGTCTAGATTTGTTAAAAATCAAAATTTTGAACCTGCTGTAATTCCTTCTATCTTTTTAAAGATTTTGCCAATGCACGATATTGTAATAAAAACTTCTTTATCGCACAATACAAATTATCCTAATTTAAATGCTTTGTATTTTATTCCTGGTGGAAATGTAAATTTAAAACCCGAAAATGCTTGGCAAAGCGATTTTAGTTTAAAATATCAAGAAACAAATAATGAAACAGAGTTGGAATTTTTTTACAATAATGTAACCGACTGGATATTATGGCAACCTACACAATATGGATATTGGACACCAAATAATGTTAGAAATGTTATTTCTAAAGGTTTGCAAATTAAAACAATGTGCAAAATAAAAATTAATAAATTTATTTTTAATTTACATGGCGCATATACTTTTAATATTGCAAAAGCAAACGATAAAGAATATGTAAGTGAGCAACTTCCGTATATGCCTACTAATGCTGGGTCTGCTTCAATAAGATTTAAATATTTGAAACACGAACTTTGTTTCGAAGAATTGTTTTACGGCAAAAGGTTAACTTCTAATTATGGAAGTTATTCGCATTCGTTAGACCCATTGTGGATTTCTAACATGTCAATTTTGAGCTTTGTTAAAATTAAAAAATTTAAATTGTCGGTTGAGTTTAAATTAAATAATTTATTTAATTGCAATTATCAATTAATACTTTGGCGACCAATGCCTGGTCGAAATGCATCAATTATTTTATCGTTTAAAATATGAGAAAATATTCATTTTACATATTGTTATTTATAATGTTTTTTTCGTGTAAGAAAAAAAACGATGAGCCAATTCCAGTATCAACTAATAATTCTGGTTTCTTTGTTGTAAACGAAGGCAATTATACTTGGGGAAATTCTTCGCTTTCATATTTTGATAAAAGTAAAAATCAATTTCATCAAGATGTTTTTTACGAAGCAAATGCTGTACCATTAGGCGATGTAGCTTACTCTTGTACAATATACAATAACAAAATGTACATTGTAGTAAATAACTCAGGTATTATTTATATTGTTAATTTAAGCGATATAAAATATTTTGGAAAAATTACTGGTTTAGGTTCGCCACGACAAATGCTAATTGTTAATGATACATTAGCTTATGTGTCAGATTTGTACGATTCAAGAATTTCTAAAATTAATTTGCAAAATAATTCAATAATTGGCTATGTTAATATTGGGCATAACACTGAAAAAATGATTTTGTTAAATGGTAAAATATTCGTAACAACGTGGTCGTATGGAAACATGGTTTATTCTATTGATGCAATTACAGGTAATAAATTAGATTCAGTAATAGTTGGTAAGCAACCAAATAGTATTGTTGATGATAAGAATAATAATATTTGGGTTTTATGTGATGGTGGCTTTTCTGGAAGTTCTTATGGGCAAGAGTATGCTTCGTTATGGTGCTTAAATAGTAACGATTTGTCTGAAATTAAACATTTCACATTTAACAATATTCAAATGTCGCCAATTTGTTTAAATAAAAATAGGGTAGGAGATTCCCTATTTTTTATAAATAACAATATATACAAAATGTCTATTACCGATAATATTTTGCCAAATACTCCATTAATTACTGCTAATTCAAGAAGTTTTTATGGGTTAGCAATTAATTCTTTAATAAATGAAATTATTGTAACCGATGCTAAAAATTACGTAGCAAATGGCGAAGTTTTAATTTATAATTTTAATGGCGAATTATTACAGTCCTTTGTTACGGGTGTAAATCCTGGGTGGATAGAAATTGTTGAAAATTAAAGAAAAACGATTTGCTGTTGAATTTAGCAGACGATTACTTGCATAAATTGTCAAACCGCTAAAATATTTGAACTTTGTTATTCCTGTCAAGTTGCCCATAACAGCCTGCTAAATTTTAACCGTGTGTT
>JAVHRJ010000177.1:0-1046 GCA_036171595.1 Bacteroidales bacterium | reverse complement strand
TAACATAATTTGCCGGGGCTAGTCCAACTGGCATACCAAAGCTAATTTTGCCATTTACTAAACCGTCCATATCTGGTGGGCCATTGAGATCGCTTCGACCATCAATCTGGATAAAAGACTGCCATATCACGTCTGTTCCGGGATCAATATTTCCGTTGTTGTTGACATCAACCCAGATTTCAATTAGTGCCGAACCACCAACTGGAAGGTCATAACTCCATTGTATCATTCCTCCGGAGTCCATTGTAAAATGTGTTGCAGATCCATTTACAAGGAGATTACTAATCTGTCCAAACACTGTTGTAGAAAAAACAAAAACACAAAACAGAAATAGAAAACGTATTAAAGTTTTCATAGTTTCACCTTTTATTATTAGTTAAAATATTGATTAGAAATTTTTTGACTGAGTAAGGGTAGGGGAAATATGATCTGATAAATAATATCATAAACTAACCCAAAAATATTTTGTCGTTCAGCTTATCACTAATTATTTAATAATTTAATTAGGTTTATAATAATTGTGACGGCAAAAAATTGAACAACAAAAATGCCATTAAATATCTATTCAAAATTATATTTTTTCTGATAAAAAAGAAAGAAATGAATAGCAATTACTTTTTTATTAGATTAAAAGTGGTAACAAATAATTTATTTCATTCTAAAAATTACTTGCCTCTATACTTTTAGAACTTCACCTTCAGATTTTGCAATTATAACTGCACCACAAGTATCACCAAAAACATAAATTTATAAAACTTTTAATCACAAAATGTTTTTTAAAATCTCATCACAAACAGCATAACCTTTTGGTGTAAGTTTTATCCAATCATCTTCAATCATAACCAGTTTTTCATTCTTCATTAATTCAAAATAATTATTATTCTTTTTAATCCAATCAGCAGAAAATCTTTTTTTGTAATCAATCAAATCTAAACCGGAACTGCGAAGTGCCAGCATAACGTATTCATCGTGCATTTGTTCTTTTGATATTATTTCGGAATTCATAACAGCGTGTCCGTTTAGTGCTACCTCACTAATATATTTTT
>JAVHRJ010000176.1:0-1046 GCA_036171595.1 Bacteroidales bacterium | reverse complement strand
CTGTTAAATTTTCCAGAACAAATTTAAATTAAATTTCGGGATAATAAAAAAGCAAGTCTAAGGTAAAAAAAAACGGCGCCAGCCCTCGACCGTTAGGCTCAATTGCTCTAAAAATCACAGTTCCAAGATAACCAACAAAATACAGAGGACGGAATTTTGAAATTAAAGACAAAATGATTAAATTCGTATTTTAAAAATTGTAAAATTTAATTAATGATAGAGTTTGACAAATATGGAAATGTTATTCCTTATGATATTATAGATGTAAATTTGTCTTTATTTGAAAAATATTTTGTTAACGAAATGAAGAATAAAGAACATCGTCAAGGACTTTATAAATTCTATATCGATTACATCAAAAGATTAAATGATTTAATTTCACAAAACTATTTTCAATGGATAAATGGAAGTTTTGTTACAAAAACAATAAAACCTAATGACATCGATTTAGTTTCATTTATTGACTATAAAATTGTTGAAAAATTTGAGACTGAATTAAAGACATTTATTTATCCATTATCCAAATCAATTTATAATGTTGACGCATATATTGTAAAAGGATATCCATCTAACCATGACAAGTATAAACTATACAAATCTGACAGTTTATATTGGTTACATCAATTCTTAAAAACAAAGCCTAATAAACAAGGAAAACAAATGAATAAAGGTTTTATAAAAATAGATATGAGCCATGAAAAATTTTAATAATAAAATATCAAATTTATTAGACCAAATTAGTCAAGTTGACAATATGATATTGTTACATAAAGACTATAATGATGAAATGATGTTGCAGCAATATCAAGCAAGAAAAATGGATTATATGAAAGAATTGGTATCAGAGTTAATTCATTTAAATGCAAGTACTCCAAGAATTCATGAAATTATTAAATCTATCATAACGAAAATTGAATCAATAACTCCAGTCTTGAACGAACAAGAAATATCAAAACAATTTAAATTTTCGTTGACAGAATTGGAAACTGTTATATATAGTTCTTGCAAGAAAACTCAGTGTCAGATAAGAAAATGTCAAGAATGAG
>JAVHRJ010000175.1:0-5144 GCA_036171595.1 Bacteroidales bacterium | reverse complement strand
AAAACGAATATCTTAAAAATAATATTTTGATTTATAATATGTTTAATATGTAATGGCAAAATATTATTTTTAAGATATTCGTTTTATTTGTTTTTCAAATAACATTAACATATAATGTTACTGCTCAAAAATATACAATTAGTGGCTATGTTCGCGAAAAACGTACTGGCGAAGATATGATAGGAACCAATGTATATGTAAAAGAACTTTCAAAAGGGACAACAACAAATAACTACGGATTTTTTTCGCTTACCTTACCTAAAGGCGAATATAATTTAATGGTTTCGTACTTGGGTTATAAAGATTATTCAAAAAAAATACTGCTCGATAAAAACACTAAAATTAATGTTCAACTTTTTGAAGATGCAATTGTTGGTGATGAGGTTGTTGTTATTGGCGAACGCACTAATAAAAATGTTGAAAGCATTGAAATGAGCTCTTTTAAATTACCTATCGAAAAAATAAAATCGATACCAGCTTTTATGGGCGAGGTTGATATAATGAAAACTATTCAGCTTTTGCCTGGTGTTTCGTCGGGTGGCGAGGGCAATGCAGGTTTTTATGTTCGTGGTGGTGGTCCCGATCAAAATTTAATTTTGCTTGATGATGCCGTAGTTTACAATGCAAGTCACTTGTTTGGTTTTTTCTCTGTTTTTAATGCCGATGCGGTTAAAGATGTAACTCTTATAAAAGGTGGTATGCCTGCTCAATATGGTGGTCGTTTGTCATCTGTTATTGATGTTACAATGAAAGAAGGAAATAACCAAAAAACTCAAGTTGATGGAGGGATTGGCGTAATTGCATCGCGTTTAACAATTCAAGGACCTATAATTAAAGATACTTGTTCTTATATTATTTCTGCTCGAAGAACTTATGTAGATGTATTAATGAAACCTTTTGTTAAAAGCAATTTACAAGGAACTGGATATTATTTTTATGATGTAAACACAAAGGTAAATTATAGATTTAGCGATAAAAATAGATTGTTTTTTAGTGGATATTTAGGTCGCGATGTTTTTTCTTATAAAAACAAAAAAGATGGTTTTGCAATGAGGTTCCCATGGGGAAATGCAACTACTTCATTACGTTGGAATCATCTTTTTAACGATAAATTGTTTTTGAATTCAACCGCCACATTTAGCGATTATCATTTCGAATTTCAGGGCGAAATGTCCGATTTCGAATTTAAAATGTACAGTGGCGTTCGCGATATAAGTCTTAAAAACGATTTTACATATATTCCAAATGTTTTGCACACTGTTAAATTTGGAATTAATTATATTTATCACATTTTTACGCCAAGTAGTGCAACTGCTCGTATTGGAAATACCGATTTTAATACTGGGAAAACTATTAAATATTATGCAAACGATTTAGCTTTGTATGTCGCTGATGAATACGATGTTAACGAATATGTAAAACTTTCTGTGGGTTTACGTGGCACGTTGTTTCAACAAATTGGACCATTTACAAGATATGTAATTGACGAATTTGGTAAAAATAAAGATACCATTACTTATAGTCCTGGCAAAGTGTTGGTAACATATAAACATGCCGAACCACGTGCTTCGGTTCGTTTTGCAATTAATAAAACGAGTTCAATAAAAGCAAGTTACACTCAAAACTATCAGTACATACAATTGGCAAGCATGTCGTCATCAACTTTACCAACCGATTTGTGGATGCCAAGTACACAAAATATTAAGCCACAATTTGCTACTCAATATGCGATAGGTTTTTTTAAAAATTTCAAAAAAGATATGTTCGAAACCTCTGTAGAGCTTTATTATAAAGATATGAAAAATATGCTCGATTACAAAGAGGGTTCTACTTCTGATGATAATATGGGCAATAACCCCGACAATAATTTTACTTTTGGTGATGGTAAGTCTTATGGAGCCGAGTTTTTTATTAAAAAACGTGTTGGAAAAGCAACGGGTTGGATAGGTTATACTTTGTCAAAAACAACACGAAAATTTAAAGAAGTTAACAATGGGCAAGAGTATCCAGCAAAATACGACCGTCGTCACGATATTTCAGTTACTTTTACCTATGATTTAAACGAAAAATGGTCGTTTGGTGGTATTTTTGTTTATGCAACTGGCGATAATACAACTTTGCCTTCATCAATGTATATGATTGAAGGACGGATTGTTAATGAATACATGTCGCGTAACTCTTATCGACTTTCGCCATATCATAGAGCCGATGTTTCTATAACTTATAATTTTCCTAACAAAAAGAAAAAGTGGGACACATCATTAAATTTTTCAGTGTATAATGTTTATAATAGATACAATCCATATATGATTTATTTTAATTCGGTTGTTGACCTTGAACACTATTCAATTCAAACTTCGGCAAAGCAAATTTCACTTTTTTCAATTTTACCTGCATTAACATTTAATTTTAAATTTTGAAAAATGAAATTAATTACAATTTATAATATTAAAACAATTCACAATAATTTATTTATCGTCATGCTGAATTTATTTCAGCATCTCATAATTTTATTAAAACAAATAACAGTATTATATACTTCTATAATATTTGTTGTTTTTTTTACTTCATGCGAAAAAGAAATCACTGTTGATTTACCCAAACCCGACACTAAAATAGTAATTGAGGGGGCAATAGAATCGGGACAATATCCATGGGTTTTTGTAACAACTAACACACCATATTTTTCGCCAGTCGATTCTATAGTAATTTATAATATGATTATTAAAAATGCTAAAGTTACCGTAACAGATGGCACAATAACAGATTCCCTTCATTTGACTGTAGATCCATATACATTTCCATTTTTAAAATATGTAGGAAATACAATTATTGGTGTTCCAGGTAAAACATATTCATTAAAAGTTGAGGTTGATGGCAAAGTTTATACTTCGCATACAACAATTCCTAACATTGTGCAGTTTGATAGTTTAAAATTTAAACCCGATTTTAATCAGGATACTCTCGGTTATGTGTGGATGTATTTAAAAGATCCAGATACATTGGGAAATTACTATAGAGCTTTTACTAAAACAATAGGTCTTGATAGTGTTTTTTTACGTCCATATCCATCGGTTTCTGATGATAGGTTTTTTAACGGACAGTTTGCCGAATATTCACTTTCGCGTGGACGAAATCCTTTAGAAGATAATAAATATGATGATAATGGTTTAGATTCTGCTGGCGTATCACGTTTTTATTTTAAAAAAGGGCAATCGGTAATTGTAAAACTTTGTTCAATTGATGCTCCCCATTATGATTTTTGGTTTTCTATTGAACAACAATTTATGTCCGATGGCAATCCATTTTCTACACCAATTTCTGCACGTTCAAATATTATTGGCGGTGCACTTGGGGTGTGGGGCGGATATGGGGCATATTTGGATACGTTGCATATTCCCAAATAAATCGAAAACCTAATTGTCCAAAGGTACATTAATAAAAAATTGCTACAGATTTCACGAATTTTCACAGAATTTTTTGTGAATATCTTTATAATCTGTGGCAAAAATTTAAGACCTCCGAGGCATAGCCTCGAGGAATTTATTAATATAAACATAAAAAGTTGAAAAGAATTAAACTCATAAATAATTTTGCGTTATTTTTTGCTGATTTAAAAGAAATCAATTACTTTTGTTTAGAATAAATATAAATAATAAAAATGGAATTATTTAAAAGAATGGAAGTTGGCACGAAAACAGAATCAGCCAATAATATTCAAAACTCAAGCGAACATGTAAAATGTTTAATTATAGGAAGTGGCCCAGCTGGCTATACAGCAGCAATTTATGCTTCAAGGGCAAATTTAAAACCATTGTTAATTGAGGGTTTACAGCCTGGTGGTCAGCTAACTACAACCACTGAAGTTGAAAATTTCCCTGGTTATCCCGAAGGAATTACTGGCCCAGCAATGATGGAAGATTTAAAAAAACAAGCGGAGCGTTTTGGTGCCGATATTCGTTTTGGTATTGCCACAAAAGTCGATTTTAATAAATTGCCCTACAAAGTTTGGATTGATGAAGACAAACTTATTGAGGCCGATGCAGTGATAATTGCCACGGGTGCTACCGCAAAATATCTTGGTTTAGAATCTGAAGAAAAGTTTAAAGGAAGTGGTGTTTCGGCATGTGCAACTTGCGATGGCTTTTTTTATAAAAACCAAGATGTTGCAGTAGTTGGTGGTGGCGATACTGCTTGCGAAGAAGCATCATACTTATCTGGTATTTGTAAAAAAGTGTATTTGATTGTTAGAAAAGATTTTTTGCGTGCATCAAAAGCAATGCAAGAAAGAGTTTTTAAAACAAAAAATATTGAAGTGCTTTTTCAACATTCTCCAAAAGAAATTATTGGCGATATGTCGGGTGTAAATGGTGTTATTTTAACAAATGCTAAAGGCGAAGATGTAACAATCTCAATTACAGGATTTTTTGTAGCAATTGGACACCAGCCAAATTCAGGAATTTTTAAACCGTTTATTGACACCGACGAAACGGGATATATAAAAACAATTCCAGGATGTTCTAAAACAAATATTGAAGGAGTGTTTGCATGTGGCGATGTTCAAGATAAACATTACCGTCAGGCAATTACTGCTGCAGGTTCTGGTTGTATGGCAGCAATTGATACTGAACGATATTTATCGGGTAAAAATATTTAATGCAACTTTAAATAAATATATTAGTCTGAAAATTAAATAAAATTATTATTTTTGTTCATAATTTAAAAATTTAACCAAAATCAAAATAACATGAAGAAAATTTCTATGTTTTTAATTGCGGCAGTTCTGTTTGTAGTAACAGGGTTTGCCCAACTCTCAGGACCAAAAGCAATTCCTGGAGATTATGCAACAGTAGCTTTGGCTATTGCTGATTTAAATGCAGTTGGGGTAGCTCCTCCGGGAGTAACATTTACAATTGCTTCGGGTTATACCGAAACATTTGCATCACCAACCGACGGTTTAATTACCGCAACTGGTACAAATCCAAATGACCAAATTATTTTTCAGGCTACAACTGGTGGTACAAAACCTGTAATTACCGCTGCTACAGGTACATCGACAACTATTGATGGTGTTATTGTTATTAAAGGAGGCGATTATATTACTTTTGATGGCATTGATTTACAGGAAAACCCTTTAAATACAA
>JAVHRJ010000174.1:0-1051 GCA_036171595.1 Bacteroidales bacterium | reverse complement strand
TATTAACTATTTGCACTTCGCTTTTAAATGCCCAGGAATCAGTATTAACATCTGGAGGTGAAGCAAACGGAACAGGTGGTACTGTAAGTTATTCGTTAGGTCAAATTGTTTACACTACCAATACAGGTGTAAATGGCTCTAATGCTCAGGGAGTTCAACAACCTTATGAAATATCTGTTGTTACTTCAATAAATGAATCTAATGTTATTAATTTAGTTTGCGAATTATTTCCTAATCCTACTAAAGATTACGTTAAACTTATAATTAATAGCATTAACATTAGAAATTTAGCATACCAGCTTTGCGATGCAAATGGGAAGGATATTGAAAGCAAAAAAATCATAAATATTGAATCGATTATTTCAATGCTTGGCCTTGTCCCATCTACTTATTTCTTAAAAATATATGACAATAAAAAACCTGTTAAAACATTTAAAATAATTAAAAATTAACATTATGAAAAAGTTATTTACAATTTTACTTGCTGTATTTATTTCAGCTTCAATATTTGCACAAAGTCCACAAAAAATCAGTTACCAAGCTGTAATTCGCGATGCGAGTAGTGTTTTAATTACTTCAACTTTGGTTGGAATGCAAATAAGCATATTGCAAGGTTCACCAACTGGCACATTAGTATATATTGAAACTCAAACTCCAACTACTAATGTTAACGGTTTGGTTTCAATTGAAATTGGAGGTGGAATTGGTTTTGATACTATTAATTGGGCAAACGGACCATATTTTATTAAAACCGAAACTGACCCATTAGGTGGAACTAATTACACTATTTCTGGATCGAGTCAGTTATTAAGTGTTCCCTACGCATTACATGCAAAAACAGCCGAAAATATAACTGGAGGTATTATTGAAACCGACCCTGTTTATGGAAGTTCTGTTGCAAGTGGAATTACAGGAACGGATATAACAAATTGGAATAATAAATTAGATACAGAAGTTGATGGTTCTGTAACAAATGAAATACAAGTTTTAACAATAAGCAACGATACCGTATATTTAACCAATGGTGGTTTTGTTAAATTACCTGCTGGTT
>JAVHRJ010000173.1:0-22082 GCA_036171595.1 Bacteroidales bacterium | reverse complement strand
CATTATTGTGGTAGAAATTTAATTTCTGTTTCATTTTTTTCAAATGCAAAAAAATGTTGCGATGATAGTTGTCCATTTTGCAAGAATATAAATCATTCTTATAAGGTGAAAACTAAAGTTGTTCAATCTAACTACATAAGTTTAATAACGGCTAATAATTTTATTTCTTTATTTACTTTACCATTTGTAAAAATAACTTTTTTAAATAGCATTTCTGATATTAATATAGTAAATATCAATCCGCCTCCCGGCAAATTATTAACTTCCATTTTTTTGTTTAAATTAAGACTATGATTGATTAAGTTGTGATTTTATCATCAACTTAAACATGTTTTCTCATATCTAATAAATTTAACTATTACGTTGTTTGGTTATTAATAATTTTAATTAAAAGTTAACAAAATGAAAAATTTAAACAATATTTATTTATTTTCTTTGCTTTTTGTTTTTTTGTTTGTAAAAGGTTTTTCGCAAACTCATTTATGTTCAGAAAATGAAGCAGATCATCGTGCAGAACTAGAGAATCCAGATGCTTTAAAAGCAAAAACTGAACTTGATGCTTTTACCAAACAGTTTACTCAGAACAATCAGAAATCTGAAGTAACATATATAATACCTGTAGTGTTTCATGTGCTTCATAATTATGGTTCCGAAAATATTTCAAAAGCACAAATTATAGATGCTGTTAGAATTATTAATGAAGATTTTAATAAATTAAATCCCGACACCTCCAGTATCATTCCCGAATTTCAAGGAATTGCTGCTAATTGCCATATTGAATTTCGTTTGGCTAAATTAGACCCCAACGGTAACTGTACTGATGGTATTGTTAGAACAATTACAAGTGAAACTAATAATGCAAATGATAACACTAAACTTCTGTCACCATCATGGAATAGGTCAAAGTATTTAAACATTTGGACAGCTGCAAATTTAGAATCTGGGGCTGCTGGTTATTCATTTTATCCCTCAAGCGTTTCTGGGGCTTGGGGTGTAAATATTGACGGAGTAATGATTTTAGATTCATATGTTGGAAGTATTGGAACAGGGAATTATAACTATGCTCGTGCATTATCGCACGAAATAGGACATTATTTGAATTTAGCTCATACTTGGGGAAATAGTAACACACCTGGCGACCCAAATAATTGTAATATTGATGATGGAGTTAGTGATACGCCAAATACAATTGGACATACAAGTTGTAATTTATATTCTAATACTTGTGGGCAATTAGATAATGTTCAAAATTATATGGATTACTCATATTGCGATAGAATGTTTACTGAAGGACAAAAAACAAGAATGAGAGCTGCTTTGAATAGCTCTGTTAGTGGAAGAAATAATTTATGGTCTTCCTCAAATTTAATTGCAACTGGAACAAACGATGGGTATTCTGCTCAAATTTGTATACCTAATCCTGATTTTAATTATTACAATTCAATTGGTTGCAATAATTTTACTGTTCAATATTCTGATTTAACTTGGAATACAGATTCTGGTTATTCAATATTATGGTCATTCCCAGGTGGTACTCCTTCAACTTCGATAATTTCTAATCCAATAGTTTCTTATGCTAATTCAGGAAATTATGGTTCAACTTTAAATGTTTCAAATATTAGTGGGAGTAGTCAAATTACAAAATCTAACATTATTCATGTTCAGAATCCTAATACTGGTGAAATAATCCCATGGATTGAAAGTTTTGAAGATGCTGCCTTTCCTGAAAATTCTATTGACTCCACTAAAAATTGGTTGATCCTTGGAAATAGTGATTTTAATTGGACAAAAGTTAACGTTGCGTATAATGGTTTATCTTCTGTTAAAGTACCTAATGAAAGTAATACTTTAAATCAAATATCTGAATTGTATTCACCTAATATTATTACTTCGTCAAACAATCATAATACCTTTTTTACATTTAGGGTTGCTTATGCTCAAAAATTATCTACAGACGTTGATAAACTGCAAGTATTTCTATCAGCTAATTGCGGAGCAAGTTGGTATCCAAGATATACTAAATCTGCAGCTACTCTTGCTACTAATGGAGGAGCTTATGTAAGTTCATTTATTCCAGATACTTCACAATGGAGAAAAGAAACAATTAATCTTGGTTTGTACGTTAATAAACCTTATATTAGAGTAAAGTTCCTTGTAACTTCTAGTAATGGGAATAGTATTTACATTGATGACATTAATTTAGACCAATTAACCAATGTAGAAAACTTGCCGCTTTCTGTTTTAAATAATCTTAATATTTTTCCCAACCCAATTAAAAAAGAATCTATTTTGGTTTTTGATATAGAGAAGTCATCAGAGGTTGAGATTTTACTTTTAAATGTTTTAGGACAAAAGTTAGCTTTTTATAAAAATACTTATATTGCTGGTCCTTATAATTTAAATATAAATGAGCTTTTTAAAACAAATTTACAACAAGGAATATATTTTGTTTCTGTTACCATTAATGGAAAATCTGAAACTTTAAAGTTGATTAAACAATAAATATTTTTTTAAAATTTTAACAATAAATTTAATTTTTTAATAAAATGAAAACAAATTTGATGTTTAGAGCAGTTTTATTTTCTGCTTTTATGATATTTTTAACAAGTGCTTATTCGCAATGTGGTGGTGGACATAATCACAGTGCAAATAGCAGTTCTACACAAAGTATAGATAATGGTACTTCTAATGAAGTTTTGTATGCATGCCCAATGCATTCAGGCATAACTTCTAAAGAGGCTGGATATTGTTCAAAGTGTGGAATGGAATTGGTTAAAAATACTGAAACTTCAGAAAGTCGCGAAATGAAAATGATGTGTGAAATGATGCATAATTCAAAAGAAGATAACAACCACCATAAAAATAAGATAATGCTTCCTATGATGGGAATTGCAATGGGATTAAAGATGGCTGTTATGATGATTTTTGTAGCTAATAATTAAATAATTAATATTAAACTTAAATTTTATGAAAACAAAAATGTTTTTATTTGTTGTAGTCATTGCTGCTACAGTAACTTTAATTAGTTGCTCAAAAAGCAAGGAAGAAAATGGAAAACTTAATTCAAAACAACAAGCATTATTAAGTAAAATGAACGTTTCTTATAATTCTGCAAAAGTGTATAATGATTCGTTAATTAACTGTAATCCAACAAACAGTTCATACAATATGTTAACAAATTTATACGATAGTTGTTATCATGTAAGCGATTCAATGTTTAATCATTGCCACGCAAGCATTATGAATACTGACGGTGGAATGATGGGCGGAAGCGGAAGCAATGGAATGTGTAACACTCAAAATGATGAGTTAAATCAGGTGATATCTAATATGGATCATCTTAGAGTTTTACATTTTAATTATCACCCAAAATAATTATTTCTTAATATTTTATAATTTCTGAATTAATAGTAAAATGCTTAAATTTTTAATAAAATATTTTTTAGAGAATAGGCTAGTTTCTGTACTGCTTTTACTTGTTTTTATAGTATGGGGATTAGTAAGTTCTCCATTTAATTTTAATATTGGATTTTTGCCACGTAATCCAATATCTGTTGATGCAATACCTGACATTGGTGATAATCAGCAAATAGTTGCAACAGAATGGATGGGTCGTTCGCCACGTGATATTGAGGATCAGATTTCTTATCCACTTACATCTTCTTTGTTAGGAATCCCTGGTGTAAAAACGATTAGGAGCACTTCAATGTTTGGCATGTCATTTATCTATATTATTTTTAAAGATAATGTTGAGTTTTATTGGAGTCGTTCACGTATTCTTGAAAAGTTAAATTCACTTCCATCTGGAACTTTACCTGTAGGTGTTCAGCCAACACTTGGTCCTGATGCAACTGCTCTAGGTCAAATATACTGGTACACACTTGAGGGAAGAGATGTAAAAACTGGAAAACCAACTGGAGGATGGGACCCTCAAGAATTAAGAACAATACAGGATTATTATGTTAAATATTCATTAGCATCTGCTGAAGGGGTTTCGGAAGTTGCTTCAATTGGTGGTTACGTAAAAGAGTATCAGGTTGACATTAACCCAGATGCAATGAAGTCATTTGGAGTTTCTGTAATGGATGTAATGGAAGCCGTTAAAAAAAGCAACCTAGATATAGGAGCGGAAACAATTGAACTAAATAAAATAGAATATGTTATTAGAGGTTTAGGTTATATTAAAAATCTTGATGATTTAAAAACTGCAGTTATTACTGTTAGAAATAATGTACCTGTTAGAATTGGGGATGTAGCAAAAGTTTCTTTCGGACCTGCAACACGTCGTGGTGGATTAGATAAAAGTGGTGCAGAGGCTGCCGGTGCTGTAATTGTAGCTAGGTATGGCTCTAACCCTATGGATGTAATTAATAACGTTAAAGAAAAGATAAAAGAAATTGCTCCAGGTTTACCAAGTAAAACTTTATCAGATGGTTCAATTTCTAAAGTTACAGTTGTTCCATTTTATGACCGTACCGAATTAATTAAAGAAACAATAGGCACATTAGAATCTGCATTATCTCATGAAATATTAATTTCAGTACTTGTAATTATTATACTATTATTTAATCTTCGTGCTTCAATAATTGTTTCAGTTTTGTTACCCATAGCAGTTCTAATGACATTTATTGCCATGAAGATGTTTAATGTTGAAGCAAATATTGTAGCGCTTTCAGGCATTGCTATAGCAATTGGTGTAATGGTTGATATGGGAATTGTAGATGTTGAGAATGTAACAAGGCATCTGGAGATGCCAGGAAATGAAAATCTTAAAGGGAAATCATTAATTAAATTAATTTATGATGCCAATATTGAAGTGAGAGCTGCTGTAACTGTTGCTCTTGCAACAACAATCGTTAGTTTTATTCCAGTTTTTACAATGGAAGCTGCTGAAGGAAAATTATTTCACCCATTAGCATTTACAAAAACATTTGCATTGTTATCCTCTTTTATTTTAGGAATAGTTGTATTGCCAACGTTTGCTTATTTTTTATACTCTTTAAGATTCGATTTGAAGAAATTTAATAGATTTTGGAATATTGGATTAATAATTTTAGGGTTACTTCTTATTATATTCTGGCATACCTGGACTGCTGCTGCTTTTATACTTATTGGTATTAATAATTTACTTGAATTTAAATGGCCGGAAAACAAAAAGAAATGGATAAATTTTATTAATATTATTATTACTTCGCTTATTGTTATTTATTTTCTTGCTTACGAATGGCTACCACTTGGAGCACATAATTCAATTGTTGTAAATTACTTATTTGTAGCAGGAATAGTTTTACTAATTTTAACTCCATTATTACTTGTTATACATTATTATGAAAAAATACTTAACTGGTGTTTAAATAATAGATTAAAGTTTTTTTTAATTCCAATTTTTACTGTGTTATTTGGAGTTGTTGTGTGGTTAGGTTTTAACAAAAGTTTTGGATTTATTTCTACAGGTTTTGAAAAAATTGGATGGAATATAAAACAAACTTCTTTTTGGCAATCAGCTCAAAATACTTTTCCTGGTTTAGGAAAAGAGTTTATGCCAGCACTTGATGAAGGATCGTATCTCCTAATGCCAACCAGTATGCCTCATACAGGTATTGAAAAAAACATCGATTATATTAAATTATTAGATAAAAGGTTAAATACTATTCCAGAAGTTGATGTTGCTGTTGGAAAATGGGGAAGGGTTAACTCTGCTCTTGACCCAGCACCCGTACAAATGTTTGAAAATACAATTAATTATAAACCAGAATATGTTCTTGATATAGATGGACATAAAAAAAGGTTTAAGGTTGATGATAATGATAATTATATTTTAACAAATGGTAAATTTTTTAATCCTGAAAAAGATGGTTTTGGTAAAATTGATACTTCACTTTTAATTCAGGATGATGATGGTGAATATTTAAGACAATGGAGAAAAGATATAAAATCACCTAATGATATTTGGAATGAAATAGTAAAAGTTACAAATCTCCCAGGCCTCACATCTGCACCAAAACTTCAACCTATCCAAACACGTTTGGTAATGCTTTCAACAGGTATGCGTGCTCCTATGGGATTAAAAGTTTATGGACCAAGTTTGGAAACAATAGAAAAAGCTGGACTTCAGTTTGAAAAAATATTAAAAGAGATTCCAAATATTCAGGCATCATCAGTGTTTTATGATAGAGCTGTTGGTGCACCATATCTTGAAGTTAAGTTAAATCGTGAAGCTATTGCAAGATATGGAATGAAGATAAGTGACGTGCAGGATGTTTTGCAATCGGCAATTGGAGGAATGACTTTAACAACAACTGTTGAAGGCAGGGAACGATTTGGTGTAAGAGTGCGTTATGCCAGGGAATTAAGAACATCACCTGAAGATTTAAAAAGCATTTTAGTCCCTTCCATGTCAGGAATACAAGTTCCTTTGGGTGAACTTGCAGAAATAAACTATACCCGAGGTCCGCAAATGATTCGTAGCGAAAATACATTTTTAAATGGATATGTAATTTTTGATAAACAAAAAGATATAGCTGAAGTTGATGTTGTTGAAAAGGCAGAGGAATTTATTAAATCAAAAATAAATTCAGGAGAGTTGGTTTTACCTCTTGGTGTATCGTATAAATTTGCAGGAAATTATGAGCAAGAATTACGAGCTTCAAAACGACTTTCAATAGTAATACCAATAAGTTTGATGATTGTGTTTTTACTTTTGTTTTTTCAGTTTAAAACTGTTACAGCGTCTTCAATTCATTTTTCAGGTGTTTTTGTTGCTTTTGCAGGTGGATTTATAATGATTTGGCTATATTCTCAACCATGGTTTTTGAATTTTTCATTATCTGGTGTAAATATGAGAGATTTATTTCAAATTCATTCTATAAATTTAAGTGTTGCAGTTTGGGTTGGATTTATTGCTCTTTTTGGAATAGCAACCAATGATGGTGTAATTATGGGAACTTATATTCATCAGGTTTTTGAACAAAAGAAACCAAATACTATTTTAGAAGTTAGAGAAGCTGTTGTTGAAGCTGGAAAAAAAAGAGTTCGTCCCGCATTGATGACTGCTGCCTGTGCTATTATTGCTTTGTTACCTGTGCTTACTTCATCAGGTAAAGGAGCAGATATTATGATACCAATGGCAATACCAACTTTTGGTGGAATGATAATTCAAATGATGACCATTTTTGTTGTACCTGTTTTGCAAAGCGTATGGCGTGAAGGTGCTATTAAAAGTCAAATCAAAAAAGAAAAACAATTGTTAACTGAAATTTAATTTACTATATGAATAAGTCATTTAAAATATTATTATTTTTAATATTTATTTTGTTTCAACAATATTCAGAAGCACAAATTAGTGATTCTCTATCTTCATATTTAAAAATAGCATCTGAAAACAATACAGGATTAAAAGCCGAATTTTTAAAATATTCAGCAGCTCTAGAAAAGGTTAACCAGTCGGGGTCTTTACCAGATCCTCAATTGGATTTTGCTTATTACATTAATTCTATGGAGCAGATATCAGGAAAACAAATTGCTGATATAAAACTCATGCAGATGTTTCCATGGTTTGGTGCATTAAAGGCTGCGAAGTTCGAAGCTTCGCAAATGGCAGCTTCAAGTTTTCAAAATTTCCTCAGTTTTAAAAATGAGTTATTTTTTAACATTAAAACTAATTATTATAGTTTATATCAAACAAAAAAGGAGATTGAAATAACTAAAAAGAATATTAAAATTTTAAAAACAATTGAGCAGCTTGTTTTAACAAAATATCAAACAAATTCAGGTAGTAGTTCTATAAGCACAGGGGTTGCAATGAGTGCAGGTTCTGGTAGTCAGAGTTTAGGTAATTCGTCAATGGGAAGTATGGGCAATTCCACCCAACAGGGAGCAAATAATTCCTCGTTTAGTTCTGCATCTTCAATGCCTTCATCTGGTTCTTCTATGTCATCTGGTGGACAAAATCAAATGGTTAATTTGTTCCGAATTCAAATGGAAATAAATTCACTTGAAAATAATCTTGCTTTATTAAATGACAGATTAAAAACTGATAAAGTTAGTTTTAACCGATTTCTTAACAGATTGCCTATTAGTGAAGTTTTTATAGAAGATTCGTTATATGAACAAAATTTGCAAATAAATATTAATTCAATGATTGATAGTATTTCAAATAATCCAATGGTAAAAATGTATATATCCGATTCAGCAGCTTATAATACCAGAATTAGAATGATAAAAAAAATGAGTTACCCAATGGTAGGGGTTGGTGTTAATTATTCAATTATTAAGAAAATTGAGAATAGTACAAATATGATGAATGGACAAGATATGATTATGCCAATGTTAACTGTTAGTTTACCAATTTATCGCAAGAAATATAATTCTATGCAGCGTGAAGCAGAGTTTTTGAGAGATGCTTCAACTTATTCTTCTATAAATGCGAAAAACGATATTTTTGTTACATTTCAACAGGCATTACAAGATTTAAATGATGCAGAGCGAAGAATTTTACTTTACTCAAAACAAACTACATTGGCAAATAAAAGTTTAGAATTAATAATTACTTCTTTCTCGGTAAATGGTTCTGATTTTGAAGAGATATTGAGAATGGAACAACAATTACTTGATTTTGAATTTAAGAAAATAGAAGCTATAACAAATAAAAATACAATTATTGCTCAATTATTATTTTTAATCGGAAAATAAGAATTTTATGAAAATGAAAGCTAAAACAATATTATCGAACACTTATTTCAGAAGCTCATTGCTTTTGTTTATGGGAATATTTTTAGGATGGTTATTTTTTTATCAATCAGATAAAAACTCAACTAAAGACGAAGTAAAAAAGGAAAAAAAATCTACAATATGGACATGTTCCATGCATCCACAAATAAAGATGGATCATAAAGGATTATGTCCTATTTGTGGAATGGATTTAATTCCTTTGGAACAGAATGTTAGCGAGGTTAATGATAGTGCCATAGTTATGACAGACGAGGCTGTAAAACTTGCAGAAGTACAAACAATAGTTGTTTCGAAACAGCAATCAATAAAAGAAGTGCATTTATATGGTAAAATTCAAGCAGATGAAAGATCTACACAATCATTGCCAGCACATGTTCCCGGAAGAATAGAAAAACTTTTTGTAAACTTTACTGGTGAAAAAATTAACAAAGGACAAATAATTGCAAGTATATATTCTCCTGATTTAATTAATGCACAGAAAGAGTTATTGGAAGCAGTGAAAATGAAAGATGTTCAACCATTACTTTTAGAAGCAGCTAGAGAAAAATTAAATCAATTTAAACTCTCAAATAAACAAATTGAAGATATTGAGAAGAATGGAAAAATAAAATCGTTGTTTGATGTTTCAGCAACGGCTTCTGGAGTTGTAATTACTAAAAAAGTAAATTCTGGCGATTATGTTCAAATAGGTACACCTTTGTATGAAGTAGCAGATTTAAGCTCAGTCTGGGCACAATTTGATGCTTACGAAAGTGATTTACCTTGGCTAAAGTTTGGCTCGCAAATCACATATACTTTAATTGCTGTTCCTGGAAAAGTATTTAAAGGTAATATTACATTTATTGATCCTGTGATTGATCCCCTAACAAGAATTGCAAAAGTAAGAGTAGAATTAAATAATTCTAAAGGTGATTTTAAACCTGAAATGTTAGCTACCGGTATTGTTAAAGCTAAATTACCGAATTCTGGAAACAGTATTGTAGTTCCGCAATCAGCTGTCTTATGGACAGGAACCAGATCGCTTGTGTATGTTAAAATTCCGAATACTACTGAGCCAACATTTTTAATGCGAAATGTTACGCTTGGTAATTATTTGCAAAACAGTTATGAAATTTTAGATGGCTTAAACGAAGGAGAAGAAATTGTTACTAACGGAACATTTAGTATTGATGCAGCGGCACAATTATTGGGTAAACCAAGTATGATGAATACCGATGGTGGAAAAACATCTGCTATGCAAGGAATGGATATGAGCGAAAATTTAAATAGTCAAAAAGAAATGACTGAAATGAAAATGGATGCAAATATTGAACATGAGAATTTTAAAGTTAGTGGCTTATGCGAAATGTGTAAAGACCGAATTGAATCAACTGTAAAAAAAATATCTGGTGTTAGTTTTGCTGACTGGAATATAAAAACAAAAATGCTAAAAATAACATTCGACAAAAGTAAAAATAGTTTAATAGATATTAGAAAAAAAATTGCTGCAGTTGGTCACGATAATGGAAAACAAATTGCACCAGATGAAGCTTATAACAAATTGCCTGAATGCTGTAAATATAGAAACAAATAATTTTTTTTATTAATCATTTAAATAAATTTATCATGAAAAACAAAAGTTTAATTTTAGTAGTAATGTTCCTAATTGGAACAATGTCAGTTTTTGCTCAAGCAAAAACCGAGAAATTTAAAGTATATGGAAATTGTGGCATGTGCCAGACTAGAATTGAGAAAGCTGCAAAATCAGTAACGGGTGTAACAAAAGCTAAATGGAATAGTGATAATAAAATGCTTACTGTAACTTATGATGTTGCAAAAGTAAAAATTGAAGATATTCACAAAGCTGTTGCTAAAGTTGGACACGATACAGATTTAGAAAAAGCAGATGCTACAGTTTATTCAAATTTGCCTGGTTGTTGTCAGTACGATAGACCAACAAAGTAAATATAACAATATGAAAAAGAGGTCGGCAAATAAAATTTGTCGACCTTTTTTTATTAATTAAAATATGTAATAAAATATATTTGCTAAATTGTTATCTCAAAAATTTACCTAACTTTGATATAATTTAAAATTTTCTAATTTAAACCTTAAATTATTTGGTTATGAGAAAGTTTGCCTTTATTTTATTTTTGGTAACAATAGGTTTGTTATCAAAATCATCTAATTTGTCGGTATATTATTATTATTCACCTTTTTATAATTCAGAGGTTGGTACTTATATTGAAACATACATTACCGTTATTGGAAATTCAGCAATTTTCGTGAAAAATGAAAATGGTAAATATCAAGCCATTGTTGAGGTTACAATGCTCTTTAATCAAGATGGAAATGTAAAAGAATTTAAAAAATACAACTTAAAAAGTCCAGAAATTGACGATACAACCTCAAAACCTAATTTCATCGATTTACAAAGAATAAATTTAAAAGAAGGATTGTATAATTTTGAACTAAAAATAAAGGATTTACAAAACGAAAACACAAAAGAATTTGTTTTTCATGATATTATTTCAATGTTGCATAAAACGAATGAGGTTGAAATATCTGGAATCGAATACCTCGAAAAATATACTCAAACTCAACAAATAAATGCTTTATCAAGGAATGGTTATGATATGGTGCCTTATGTAGCCGATTATTATCCTTCAAATATTAAAAATTTTGCATTTTACTACGAAATTTATAACACCAAAATTGTTTTTGGCGAAAATCAAGAGTTCCTTTTACAATATTATATAGAATCTGCAAATGTAAGTAAACCTAAACCAAATTTTTTTAGAACTAAAAAACAAAAAGTTGCAGATATAATTCCAGTTATGGGTGAGTTTCTAATTGATGAGCTCGAAACTGGCAATTATAATTTTGTTGTAGAAATTCGCAATAAAGAAAACAAAATAATTGCTTCAAAAAAATCTTTTTTTCAGCGAAGTAACCCAAAGCAAAAAATTAATTGGGAAGAAATTGATAAAATAGAAGTTTCGCAAACTTTTGTTAACAATATTACCTCTATTGATACTATAAAACAATATATAAAAGAGTTATATCCTATTTCTGATGTAAGCGAGTTGAATTATGCAAAAAACGCTTTAAATTCAAATGATTTAAGCTATTTGCAAAAATATTTTTACAGTTTTTGGTATTCACGAAGTAATTTATTTCCAGAAAAAGAATGGGAAAAGTATAAAGAACAAGTAGAATATGTAAATAAGCTTTATGGTTCGCAAATAAAAAAAGGATACGAATCGGACAGAGGTCGAGTTTATTTACAATACGGAGCACCAAATAATGTTATTGAAAGTAAGCAAGAACCATCGGCATATCCTTATGAAATATGGCATTTTTATGTTTTGGGAAATCAACGAAATAAACGATTTGTATTTTATAATCCTGAGTTAGTTGGTAAAGATTATGTGTTGCTTCACTCCGATGCATTGGGCGAAATTTATGATAAAAATTGGGAACGCAGGTTAAGTAAAAGAAACAACAGTTTGTATAATTTTGATGCAACCGAAAGCGATGACCAATATGGAAGCAAAGCCAAAGAAAATTTTCAAAAGTAAATAAGTGGAAAAGGTAGCAATAGCAATACTTAATTGGAATGGACAAGAACTTTTACAAAAGTATCTTCCTTCTGTAATTAAATATTCTAAACTTCCAGAAGTTTCAATTTATGTTATTGATAACGGAAGTACAGATAATTCTATTTCTTTTATAGAAGCTAATTTCCCCACAGTAAAAATTGTTTCGTTAAATAATAACTATGGTTTTGCAGGTGGTTATAACAAAGGACTTGAACAAATTAATGCTAAATATTTTATTTTATTAAATAGCGATGTTGAGGTTACCGAAAATTGGTTAGAGCCAATGATAACACTTCTCGACAATAATAATAATATTGCAGCTTGCCAACCTAAAATAAAATCTTATTTAAATCGCGATGAGTTTGAATATGCTGGTGCAGGAGGTGGTTTTATTGATAAGTATGGTTTTGCTTTTTGTCGTGGTAGATTGTTTAATGTTTACGAAAAAGATAACGGTCAATACAATGATCAAACAGATATTTTTTGGGCAGCTGGAGCATGTCTTTTTATTCGTTCCGAAACGTATTTTAAAGCAGGCGGATTAGATGATGATTTTTTTGCCCACATGGAGGAAATTGATTTGTGTTGGCGAGTTTTATCGATGGGCAACAGAATTGTATATGAACCTAATTCAGAGGTTTTTCATTTGGGTGGTGCAACATTAAGTAAAACAAATCCTCATAAACTTTTTTTAAATTTTAGAAACAATTTATTTTTGCTTTATAAAAATTTACCGCAGAACAGGTTGTATAAAATTTTGTTTGTTAGAATGTTATTTGATGGTGTGGCTGCTTTTAAATTTCTTTTTAGTTTTGAGTTTCGAAATTTTTGGATAGTATTTGTTGCTCATATTCAGTTTTATTTATCAATAAAAAAACTTAATCCAAAAAGAAAAATTAACAAAATGCACGCAGTTACATTTTCTCATTCTACTATTTATAACAAAAGTATCGTAGCCGATTTCTTTTTACGTAAAAAGAAGTACTTTAGCGATTTGCATTTTAACCCATGACAATTAATAGATATAATATAGTTCAAACCTCTGATGGTTCGTTAACAATATCTGATAATTTATTAGGCGAAAATTTTCATTCAACTTTTGGAGCAATAGCTGAGTCGAATTATATTTTTATAAAAAACGGATTACAATTATTTGAAATCAATGAAATTAAAATTCTCGAAATTGGTTTTGGAACAGGATTAAATTGTTTGTTAACTGCTATAAATAAAAACAAAGAGCAAAAAATAATATATCATTCAATAGAGAAATATCCTTTAGATATTAATATTTTATCGAAATTAAATTATACGCAACAATTAAATATTAATTCAAATATTTATGATTCAATTATAAATCAACAATGGGAAATAGAGGATGAAATATTTGAAAATTTTTATCTTAAAAAAATAAAAATAGATTTAGTAGATTTTTGTTCTACAAATTGTTACGATTTAATATATTTTGATGCGTTTAGTCCAAATGTTCAGTCCGAATTATGGAATGTAGAAATTTTTAAAAGCCTATATAATTGTATTAATAAAGGTGGAATATTAACAACATATTCATCAAAAGGCGATGTGAAAAGAGCACTGCGAGAAGCAAAATTTATGGTAAAACGAATAAATGGACCAATTGGTAAAAGGCATATTCTTAGAGCAATAAAATAAAACAAGAACAATTATTAGCTTTATTTCTTGCTAATTATCATAAGTAAATAGTGATTTAAAAGCAATAGTTAAATTGTTTAAAATCATTGTTTAACGATATAATGAAATGTATTTTTGTAACAAATTATAAATTAAACCTAATAATTATTTTTATGGAAATAGAAAATGAAATTATTAATGAATTAGCCGTTAAATATGGAAAAGAACGAAGAAGTTTGCTACCCATATTAAATGGTATAATTGATAAAAGAAATTATTTATCGAAAGAAGCAATGCTTGAAGTAGCAAGAGTGTTAGATATTTCTGCTGCTGAAGTTTATGGTACAGCATCGTTTTATTCTTTTATAGAAACAAAAGAAGTTGGAACTTACGTTATTAGAGTTTGTAAATCAATTATTTGTGATATGAAAGGGAAAGATGAGATTTTATCAACAATAGAGAATGTACTTAAAATAAAAATTGGTGAAACAACTCAAGATAAAAGGTTTACTTTGCTTCAAACAAATTGTTTGGGTATGTGTTCCGAAGGCCCTTCGATGCTAATAAATGATGAATGTTACTATAAACTTACTCCTCAAAAAGTAAGAGAAATTTTACAAAAATTTATAAGAAACGAAAACTAAAAAGGAGGAAAAAGAAATGACACAAAAACCTAAAAAAGTGGATATAATTTTTAGCCCATATTCTGTGGCTCCGTATCAAATTTTAAAAAATACTATAAAATTAAAAAAAGAAGATGTATTAAAAAATTTAATCGATTCTGGCTTAAGAGGTAGGGGTGGAGCTGGTTTTCCTACTGGATTAAAATGGAAATTTGCAGCCGATGAAAATGCTGAAGTAAAATATATAGTATGTAACGCCGATGAAGGAGAACCTGGTACTTTTAAAGATAAAAAACTTTTAGTTGAAGTTCCACGAAAAGTTATTTCTGGAATGGCAATATGTTCTTGGTTAACAGGTGCAGAACAAGGTTTTATTTATTTAAGAAGAGAATATAAATATTTAGTATCTGACCTTCAAAAAGAAATTGAAGTATTTAAACAAGTTGCAAAAGAAATTAATTTAAAATTTGATATTCAAATATTTATAGGAGCTGGAGCTTATGTTTGTGGCGAAGAAACTGCATTGTTAGAGTCGATGGAGGGGAAGCGCGGTGAACCTCGTAACAAACCACCATATCCAATTGTTAAAGGGTTTTTAGGTAAAACAACAGTAATAAATAATGTTGAAACTTTTGCTTCGGCATCTATGGTTTGCAGGTACGGAGCCGAAGAGTATATTAAATTTGGGACTAATGATCAACGCGGGTCAAAACTTTTTTCAATTTCAGGCGATTCTCCAAAAGAGGGAGTTTATGAATTGGAATTAGGAATG
Source organism: Bacteroidales bacterium (assembly GCA_036171595.1). Lineage (GTDB taxonomy): Bacteria > Bacteroidota > Bacteroidia > Bacteroidales > GWA2-32-17 > GWA2-32-17. The sequence continues at coordinate 6,729 of JAVHRJ010000173.1, read as the reverse complement.
TCGGTTGAATCATTTGTAAATGAGTTTGGTGATGGTAATACTAAAGCAGTTCAAGTTGGTGGTGTGTCTGGTTTTTGTATACCTCGAAAAGATTTTAAAAACGCAATAATAGGTATAGGTGGTACAACAGGCTCATCAACTATGTTATTCGATAGTACCCGTTCTATGTTCAAAGTGTTATGTAATTACTTGAGTTTTTATGCCGAAGAGTCATGTGGCCAATGTACTCCTTGTAGGGTAGGTTGCCAGCAGTTGCTTTTAGGAATTAAGGCTGTAAAAAAAGGTGAGAAACCACCTCAATACCTCGATCAATTGTTAAAACTTGCTGAAACAATGAAAATAACTGCAAAATGTGGTTTAGGGCAATCTGTTACAAATTCGTTTACATCAATTGTAACAAATTTCAGAGAAGAAATGATTTATTAATATTTTAAAATTAATATAATGAATAATAATATAACATTAAAAATAGATGGGCATAAAATTACAGTTAAAAAAGGAACTTCAATTTTAGATGCTGCAAAAACAATTAACATAAAAATTCCTACATTATGTTATCACGAAGATTTATGTGTTGCTGGTAATTGTAGAATTTGTGTTGTTGAGCAAAAGGGTGCACGAACTTTAGTCCCATCATGTGCTACACCTGTTCAAGAAAACATGGAAATTCTTACATCATCACCTAAAGTTCGTCGTGCTCGAAAAGATGTAATGGCTTTACTAGTTTCGGAACATAATACACAATGTACAACTTGTTATAGAAGTACAAATTGTGAACTTCAAACTTTATCGGCAGATTATAATGTTGATAATTCTATTTATTTGAGTTTGGTAAATGCTGAAGATTGTTTTATAGATAAGTCTTCTTGGTCGGTCGAAAAAGATAATAGTAAATGTATTCGTTGTCAACGTTGTGTTAGAACTTGTGCCGAAATTCAACATGTTAATGCACTAGCCGTTACTAAAAAAGGTGAGCACATGAAAATTTCTACTTTTATGGATTTGCCAATGAATGAAATAGTTTGCACAAATTGTGGCCAATGTATAACGCATTGCCCAACTGGTGCATTAACTGAACGCAGATATTTTGATGAAATATGGGAAGCAATTGATAATCCCGACAAGCATGTAATTATTAATACTGCTCCATCTGTTAGAGTTGCCTTAGGCGAAATGTTGGGATATCCTGTTGGAACAAGAGTTACTGGAAAAATGGTAACTGCTTTAAAAACTATGGGTTTCGATTCTGTATTAGATACTGATTTTACTGCAGACCTTACAATTATTGAAGAAGGAACAGAATTACTAAATAGATTAAAAGACCATTTGTTAAATAAAAAATCTGTTGCCTTACCAATGATTACTTCATGTTCGCCAGGTTGGGTAAAATTTATCGAACACATGTATCCCGAACATCTTGCACATTTATCAACATGTAAATCGCCACAACAAATGTTTGGTGCTTTAGCAAAAACTTATTATGCAAAGAAAAAAGGAATCGATCCTTCAAAAATAGTTAGTGTTGCTGGAATGCCTTGTGCTGCTAAAAAATTTGAAGCTAATCGTCCAGAAATGAGAAGTAGCGGTTATCAAGATGTTGATGCAGGTTTGACTACACGTGAATTAGGTTATATGATTAAACAATCTGGTTTAAATTTTAACGATTTAGAAGATTCAGATTTTGATAGTTTAATGGGCGAATCTACAGGTGCTGGTGTTATTTTTGGTGCAACTGGTGGGGTTATGGAAGCTGCTTTGCGTACAGCATATTTTTTAATAACTGGCAGACCAGTTCCATTTGAACATTTAAATATTACTCCTGTTCGTGGATTGGAAGGAATTAAAACTGCAAGCATTAAGTTTGAAAAGTGTTTACCAGAATATTCGTTTCTTGAAGGAGTTGAAGCTAAAGTTGCAATTGCACATGGTTTAACTAATGCACGTTTAATTATGGATCAGATTGTTGCTGGAACTTCTCCATACCATTTTGTTGAAATTATGGCTTGTCCTGGTGGTTGTATTGGTGGTGGAGGTCAACCTATTCCAACTACAAAAGATGTCCGATTAAAACGTATTAAAGCCATTTACGACGAAGATATGGGAAAGCCTATTCGTATGTCGCATGAAAATCCCGAGATTCATGAAATATATAAGGATTTTTTAATTGAACCACTTGGCGAAAAATCGCATCATTATTTACATACAAAATATAGAAAGAGAAACAGATATTAATTTAGATTTTCTAAAAATAAAAAATGCCCGAAAATTTTCGGGCATTTTTTATTTTTAATTGATAATATTATTTTGCGTAAGAAACTGCTCTAGTTTCGCGAATTACAGTAATTCTAATTTGACCAGGATATGTTAATTCTTCTTGAATTCTACGAGCTAAATCGTTTGATAATGTTTCGGCATCTTTATCATTAATTTTTTCGCTACCTACAATTACTCTTAATTCTCTACCAGCTTGTATTGCATAAGTTTTTAATACTCCAGGGTACGAAAGAGCAAGGTTCTCTAAATCTTTTAAACGTTTAACATAAGATTCGGCAACTTCGCGACGAGCACCAGGGCGAGCACCGCTTATTGCATCGCAAACCTGAACAATTGGTGAAAGTAAATTATTCATTTCAATTTCATCGTGGTGGGCACCAATTGCGTTACATATTTCTGGTTTTTCTTTGCAACGTTCGGCAATGCTCATACCAAGTAAAGCATGTGGTAAATCTGGGTTTTCGTCAGAAACTTTTCCAATATCATGCAACAATCCAGCACGTTTAGCAGCTGTTGGATTTAAGCCTAATTCCGATGCCATTACTGCACATAAATTAGCAGTTTCGCGTGAATGTTGTAATAGATTTTGTCCATAAGAAGAACGGTATTTCATTTTTCCTACTAATCTAATAAGTTCAGGATGAAGTCCATGAACTCCTAAATCAATAGTAGTACGTTTACCTGTTTCAATCATTTCTTCTTCAACTTGCTTTCGAACCTTTTCAACAACTTCTTCAATACGAGCAGGATGTATTCTTCCGTCGGTAATTAATTGATGTAGTGCAAGTCGAGCAATTTCTCTTCTATATGGGTCAAATGCCGATAAAACAATTGATTCGGGTGTGTCATCAACTATAATCTCAACTCCAGTAGCAGCTTCTAATGCTCTAATATTTCTTCCTTCACGACCAATAATTCTGCCTTTAACTTCGTCATTTTCAATATGGAAAACTGTTACGCTATTTTCAACTGCAGCTTCAGATGCAACACGTTGTATTGTTTGAATTACAATTCTTTTTGATTCTTTGTTTGCAGTCATTTTAGCTTCTTCCATGGTATCATTAATAAATGCCATAGCCGATGTTTTTGCTTCTGCTTTTAACGATTCAACTAATTGTGATTTTGCTTGTTCGGCAGATAAGCCACTAATAGATTCTAGTTTTTCAATATGTTCTCTTTTTTGCTTATCAAATTCTTCTTTCTTTTTTTCAACTTTCTCTAATTGAAGTTTTAAATTTGATTGTAGTGTTTCGGCTTCACGTTTAGCTCTGTTAGTTTCTTCAATTTTCTGATTTATTGAAGCTTCTTTTTGCCCAATTCTTTGTTCGGCTTGTTGGATTTTTAGATTTTTTTCATTTGCAAACTTTTCATGTTCCGATTTTAGCTGAAGAAATTTTTCTTTAGCTAAAAGTTCTTTTTGTTTTTTAATTACTTCGCCTTCTGTTTCAGCGTCTTTTACTAGTTTTTTTAATTTTGCTGCAAGTGCTTTGTCCCAAACAAAATATGATACAAATCCACCAACAATCAACGCAACAATTCCAATAATAATATTTAAAATCATAATTTATAGTATATATATTAATAAAAAAACCCGCACTATTTTTTCTTTAAGCATTAGTAAAAACCCAATATCACATGGGTGGAGCTACCTTCAACTTCTGACTTCCACTGTTCCAAAAGGAATCCAGTAAACTGGATGAGGCCTGTCATTAGAATCATGAGAATCGCTCCAAATTTGATTCTGTTGATTTTTAAAACGAATAAAGAATATTAGCGCGGGCTATATCGTTTTTATGTTAAAGAACGTTCTGCTCTTTTAGCAGGTAATCTTCCAACTCTTTATCTACCTCTTTTATTTTTTCTACGAAAGAAGAAATATTTTGTTTGTTTTCTAACTCCATTAATTTTGTTACATATTGCAAACTTGCCATTGCTAAAAAATCTTGACTATCTTTTTCTGCATATTTCTTTTTAAATTGCAATATAGTATCATTAATTCTTTTAGCTGCTTTTCTTAATTTTTCTTCTTCCAATTTCTTAATTGTAAGTGGATAATACCTGTCGGCAATATTTACTCGTATAGTGAGTGTTTCGTCGTTCATATTATCTTTTTACTTGTTTAAAAGAGCAATGCAATTATCAACTTCCCGCACAATTCTATTTATTTTTAATCGGGCATCGTTTACTTCGCTACCCGAAATATCTATCAATTTTCCAATTTTAAGGTTTTCATATTTTTGCTTAACTTCCGAAAGATTTTTAATCTTTTCTTTAAGTTCTAGCTCAATTTCTTCCTTGTTTTTTAAAAGAACGTTATTTTTATTTTTTAGCTCATTTACCAGAACTATTAACTTAAATATTTTGTCTTTTAACGAAATAATTAAGTCGTCGTTTTCGGTATCCATCAGCTAAATTTTATATACAAAGATATAAGCGAAATTATTAAAAAAAAAATTAATTTAACATTAATTTTAATTGCTTGAATACTTGCGCAATAGTAAAACAATTATTTTTTTATTTTTGAATTAAAGTTATCAATTGTTTTTTATTAATAATTTTATGCTTTTATAAATGAAAAATTCAAACTCAATTTATTCAATTGGTGTAATGTCTGGCACTTCACTCGATGGAGTTGATGTTGCACTTTGTCTTTTTGATTTTAAGCAGAAAGTATGGCATTACAAACTTTTAAAATCGGCAACATTTGCATATACAAAAGAATGGAAAGCTAAATTAACAAATGCCCCTAATTTAAGTTCGTATGAGTTTATTAAACTGCATAAAGAGTATGGCGTTTATCTTGGCTCATTAGTAAATCTTTTTTTAAAAGGGCTTCCAATAAAAATTAGTTTGATTGCATCTCACGGGCATACAATTTTTCATAATCCTTCAGAAAATATTACATTTCAAATTGGTGACGGACATTTTATCGCATCTGAGACAGGAATAACAACTATTAGTGATTTTAGAACTATGGATGTTGCAATGGGTGGACAAGGTGCACCATTAGTTCCAATTGGTGACGAATTGCTTTTTGCTAACTATGATTTTTGTCTGAATCTTGGTGGAATTGCAAATATTTCATATAATGATGAAGGAAAAAGAATTGCTTTTGACATTTGCCCTGTTAATATGGCAATAAACTATTTAGCTAATAAAGTAGGAAAAGAATTTGATAAGGATGGATTTATTGCTCAAAAAGGAAAAATCAATAATGTATTATTAAAATCGCTAAATTCTCTAAATTTTTATAGTTTACCTACGCCAAAATCATTAGGTAGAGAGTGGTTTGAATTAGAATTTTTGCCTTTAATTAATAATGATTTTTTAAGTATAGAAGATGTAATAAGAACAGTTTATGAGCATATTTCAATTCAGATAGGTAAAGTTCTACCTGGAGATAAACAACGGTCAATATTAACAACAGGTGGTGGTGCATTAAATAAATTTTTAGTACAAATTTTAGAACAAAACTCTATTCACCAATTTGTTGTTCCCATTAGAGAAGTTATTGAATTTAAAGAAGCTATTATATTTGCGTTCTTAGGAGTTTTAAGAAGCCGTAATGAAATTAATATATTAGCATCTGCAACTGGCGCGAAAGTCGATTCTGTCGGAGGTGTAATTCATAAGATTAACAGTGAACATAATCCTATAACAAAATTATTTTAAAATATTTAACATAATGCAAAATTTTATAGTTAACAATCCAACACAACTTGTTTTTGGAAAAAATGTTTGTGAGCAAATGCCTGAACAATTAGGCGAATTTGGTTCAAGAGTTTTAATGGTTTATGGAAAAGGTTCAATAAAAAAGAATGGAATTTATAATAAAGTAAAAAGTCAACTTGTAAAAAGTGGCAAAATTGTTTTTGAGTTCGAAGGCATTAAACCTAACCCAATAGTTGATGATGTTGAGAAAGCAATTGCTTTTGGAATTAAAAATAAAGTCGATTTTGTTATTGCAGTTGGTGGCGGTAGTGTTATCGATTCGTCAAAAATAATTTCGCTTTGTATTCCCGAAAATTTAAATCCTTGGGAAGTAATGAAATATAATTTAAAACCTACTAAAGCACTTCCATTGATTACCGTTTTAACACTTTCAGCAACAGGCACAGAAATGAATCAGTTTGCTGTATTGCAAAATACTATAACAAATGAAAAAATAGGTTTTGGTTCGCCATTAATTTATCCTAAAGTTTCGTTTTGCGACCCTTCATATACAATTTCTGTTTCTAAAGAATATACTGCTTATGGAATTGCTGATATAATTGCTCATTCGCTCGAAGCATATTTTGGTGGCGACGATTCAACTTTATCCGATAGATTTGTTGTAAGTATTATTCGCGAATTAGCTCATATTGGTCCAGAGTTGTTAAATAACTTGAGCTATTATGCTCTACGAGCAAAAGCTATGTGGGCATCAACTTGTGCATTAAACGGATTAACTTTTTA
>JAVHRJ010000172.1:0-1052 GCA_036171595.1 Bacteroidales bacterium | reverse complement strand
CTGACGAAGGTTAAATGCCCAGATTTTTTAAGCGTCAATCGTTACCAACTATGCTAAGAAAAAAAATGACACTGCTTAAATTAATATTTCTATTTTTGACTGTTTCACTTATTTCATGTGTAACTACAAATAACAATGCCGTTATTACACATAAAAGGACTGTTAATTTTAAAACAGGTAAAAATATATCTATAATTTCTGTTGACAGCTCAACTTTAGTTAAAAAAAACACATATTCTTTTCAAACGAGCAAAGAGCCTTTGGTTGTTAAAATACAAATCGACACCTCTTTGAAAAAAATATCAATCATGTCAAAAAATACTATTCCAAAACGTGTATACATTGTTGACAAGACACATAATTTTAATGTGTTTAAAATTCCTCCTAAAAGAATTTTTATAATGTATACAGATACAGGACTAAACATATTCCGTTTACCTCCAACTAAAAAAGGGACAATTAACTTGACAATTTCTTTACCATGGATAAATTATTTTTTTAATACTCCTACTTATTTTGGAAATAGAAATTTTAGTGGTTATGTTGGTGTTGAAGGTGGTATAGAATATTTTTATAAAGATAGTAGGTATTTTTCGATGTTTTATGGTACTGCATTGAACTTTCCTTTCCCAGTTCCAACATCAGTTAAATATTATGGTGAAGTTCAAGGAACTAATATTTCATATTTTAATATCAGACACAATGTTTGCTACAAAAATTTTGATTTTGGTTGTGGACTAAATGCTTCTAAGCAAAACTGGCAAATCCGAAATTATAGTAAAGACTCTACGTTTGTTGACAGAAACACAAGCAGTATAGGTGTTGGTTTAAGTTTGACTACTCAATTTCGTTTTAGTAAATTTTTTCGAATTGGAGTTATTTATCAGCCAGATTTTATAGACTTAACCCATAAAACAAAATTTGCTTATCGACACTTTTTTTCAATTGAATTTATTGCTAAATTTCCAATATATTTATTTCATAAAAACAAATAGCACAGTTGGTAATCGAGTAGCCCGCCGACAGGCGAAAATACCTGTCGGAGAGGCTCT
>JAVHRJ010000171.1:0-1053 GCA_036171595.1 Bacteroidales bacterium | reverse complement strand
CCTATTTTTAAAAATAAATTGGAAAAATCAAATTGTTAAGGATTGACTAACTAAATAATTTTGAAAGTCTTAATAAAAAGAGGTGGACATGTCCCAATTAAAAATAAACTACTAATGATTAATGAAAAAAAATCAATGTTAGGTAGCAAGCAACTTTGTTTCATTGGTTTAATTATCTATAGAGTCGTTCTGGACTATAGCTATGTAAATATAGTTTTTCCAACTTGGGGTTATCAAGGATTTATGTTAAATTTCAGTAGAATGCACATTAACATTTCATGGCTGTTTCTAATTTTATTAAGCCCATTAATAGTTAAAACCTTTATAAAAAATAATATTTCTTCAAATATAATGACTGTTTTGGTGCTTGTATCTCTAGTGCCAACTACGAGTCTTATCGCATTTAGTAATTATAAATTTGAATTCATTTATTTAAATTTTTTATATTGGACACTTCTATTATTATTAAATATTTTAATTCCATCTTTTAATTGGAAAACAAGAAAAGAGAAAAGAAATAACATATTAAGTAAAACAATAATCATCATACTTAGTGTAACAATTATTTCTATTTCTTATATATATACAGGATTTAGATTTCATTTTGGAGTGTTTGATGTATATGACTTGCGTTTAGAAGCAAGAGAATTTGACATGTTCCCAATTTTTAGTTATTTAAATGCGGCTGCAAATACTATTTTACCTATTATTTTTATATATTATATTATACAAAGGAAAAGATTATATGCAATTATTATTAGCATTATTATTTTTTTAAATTTTGGAATTGCCGGGGGAAAATCGGTTATGTTATTGCTTCTTATAGCTCTGACTGGTTTCTTTCTTGTAAAAAGGCTTTATCAATCACGATTTTTTGTTTGGGGATTCATATTACTTGTTGTTAGTTCTATAATGGAATTTAAGGTGTATGAAACAATCTATTTAAGTTTTTTCTCAACCTACAGGACATTATTTTTAACATCAAGTATATATTTAGTCTTGTACGATTTTTTTTCTAGAAGAGTGTTTGTTTATTTTCGGCTATGTTTTTTT
>JAVHRJ010000170.1:0-1056 GCA_036171595.1 Bacteroidales bacterium | reverse complement strand
TGCATTTGGAGCTACTCCAATAATTCCTTTATTATTATTTTTTACAGCAGCAATAGTACCTGCGACATGAGTTCCGTGAGATTCGCTTGTTGGTAATGGTATTTTATCATTATCAGTAAAATCAAATCCATGCATACATCCTCCAGAAATCGTATTACCATTACTATCTTGTCCTACGCAAGAACTACCATCCCACATATTATTAACTAGGTCAGGGTGATTATAAGCCACTCCTGTGTCAATCACTGCTACGATGACAGTAGCATTTGTGCCTTCATTTATCGCCCAGGCCTCTGGTGCATTAATGTCAGCGTTGGGAGTGCCAGCAATAACCCCACCACTATATGAAGTTCCGTTTATTGTCTGCCCTGTATTCTCTAAAGCCCATAATTGAGCACGACTAGTATCGTTTGTATTTATTGCTGTTGGATAATAAAGATAGTTTGGTTGAGCATATTCTACATTTTGGTCATTTTTTAATTCCGCTATTTTCTGCTCAACAGTTTTAGCATCTTTAATTTTTAAAACGGAAGTATTATTTTTTCTCAAATCTTCTTTATTTTCTAAAGACTTAGAACTAGTAAAACTTAAAGCGGTAGCTCTGCCCGAAATAGTTTCTAAATTTATTTTAGTATTTTTATATTTCACTAAAATTTCACCAGGGACATAATTTAATTTTTCTTGATTATTATTTTTTTGTAATCCCCTATTTAAATCAAATTTCTTATTTTGTGTTTTAGGAATGAGCGGTTGTTCCTCTAATTTTTTTGTTTTTAACGTTTCCAATTCTTCATTGTTTAAATTTTTATTTTGTTCAATTAAAACATTGGCATTAGAAGTAGCTTCGTTCTCAGTGGGTGCCATTTGAGTTATAACCTTATCAAAACTAATACCATCCTTTTCATACGCTAAAACAGGCGAACTAAAATTGCCAAAAATAACAAAAAGAATTAAACAAATTGAAAAAAATGAACTAAATTTTTTCATATTTTACGCCTTTAAAAAAATAATTACTATTCTCAATTTTTAGGAAACTTATATAGATGTTTTTTGACT
>JAVHRJ010000169.1:0-1059 GCA_036171595.1 Bacteroidales bacterium | reverse complement strand
TGCTGTCTTTTGTTGCAATATATATTTCGGCGTATTCAAAAGCTTTTGATGTATTGCCTATTCCTTTATAAGCATCTTTTAAATGTTCTGCGGCTCCATTAATTCTTTGTGTAGCATTAATTTCTCGTGCAATTTTAAAAGCCTTTAAACCAAAATTAATAGCTTCTTTGTAATGATATTGCTTCTCGGTATATGTAATAGTATCTGAATTAGCAATGGATAAATGTAAATATGCAATATTTCCATAAACTGTACTAATTCCATTTACATCACCAATTTCTTCATTTAGTTTTAATGATTTTAAAAAACAGTCTATTGCTTTATTGTATTGCTTTAATTCAATATTAATATTACCCAAATTACCATAACAATATGAAATGCTTTCCTTATTTCCAAGTTCCTGACTTATTTTCATTGCTTTTAAACAATATTCTGTTGCTTTATTATAATCCTTGATATTTGTATATACAATACAAACATTATTATAACACTCCATCACTCCTTTTAAATTACCTAATTCTTGATTTATTTTTAATGATTTCGTGTAATATTCAATAGCCTTATCATAATTCTTTTGTTCTTCATGTATTATTCCTAAATTATTATAACATCCTGATATTCCATTTTTGTTTTCTGTTTCTTCATAAATTTTTAAAGTTTTTATTATGTATTCTTTAGCTTTATCGAATTGTCCCATTTGTTTATAAAGAGTACTAATGTTGCCATAACATGGAGCCATTCTTTTTTTATCGCCAAGCTTTTCAAATATTTTTAAAGCTTTTGTATATAAATCTATGGCTTTATCGTAATTTCCTTTGTCAGACTGTATTATTCCAAAATAAGCATAACAAGTTGCCATACCCTTTTGAGCATAACTACCTATTTTTTTATCTGAAACAATTGTAGCATAATTACGTGAAGCTTTTTCAAGTAATATATTTGCTGTATCGGGCTTCCCTTTGAAATTAAGATATTCCCAGCCAATAGTTTGAAGCGATTTAGCGTATAAATATTGTGAATAAGAATCTTTGATTTTAGATTTTGTTAGTTCAATAGTTT
>JAVHRJ010000168.1:0-1063 GCA_036171595.1 Bacteroidales bacterium | reverse complement strand
TCCCATCATTATACTACGCTCTCATTTTATGCCAAACGGCTTGTCGGTAACGGTCGAGTATTGAAGCAGTTTTGCACTCCTTAGACCTATCACGCATAGCCCGCAGGGCTTAGTGTTTATCATAACGTGCAAAATTGCTGCAATACTTTGTTACCGACTGCCGTTTTATCACATAATTGTTAGTTAATTTTATCATAAAATATTGTTCATTAAAACTACAAAAATTAGTTCATTTTGTCTATTATTTGTCTTCATAATTTTTTTTTTATGATTCACAATTATTGTCAATATCCTTTTTGAAATTACTTATAAAATTACGTTTGAATATTTTATCCTTTTTTAAATAATCTATAATAAATTTTCTCAATCTGAAATCTTCAATATTTTCAATAATCTCTATTAAATTAATATTTTTTCTTCTTTTATTTTCTAAAATATTCTGTTTTGAAATATTTATTTTATGATAGTCAACCCAAAATTTTACAATATCACGTATATAAGGTAATGATTCTGGAATCAGTCCAGTACCATAATTGCAATTGTATTTTTCCGTATAATTTTTTGCTATTTCATAGCCTAATTTTTCATCGTCATTTATAAAGCATGAAAGTGCAATTTCTGTAATATATAAAGGCATACTATGAATTGATCGAATTTGAATTCCAAATGGTCCTTTACGTGTATTATTCTGACTGATCAATAATGTAGTATGATAATCATTTAACTTATTTTTATTACTCGTTGATATGCTAAAAGTTGTTGATTCTTTACTTTTGGAAATTATGTCTTTCATTAATTTAAGAGATTTCTCAATATACGATTCAATCTCTTTATTTGGCATTTTCTCTTGAATATATGATTGATAGGTTTTCTCTGTTAAATACAATGCAAATGAACATTTTGCTAGATTATCCTTACATAATTTCTTCAATATTAATAGCCGAGTAATGGATAAATATTTTGTTCCTTGAGCAATCTCACTTTCTATTTTTTCTATTTTTTGTAATGTTTTATTAAGTAATTTTATTTCCATATCATAATTTTTTGAAGTTCATTATTCAGC
>JAVHRJ010000167.1:0-5231 GCA_036171595.1 Bacteroidales bacterium | reverse complement strand
TATTAAATTGAGCTTGCATACTTCCGGTTGAAGTAATTCCAGAAAAATCTGATACAGGAGCATCGCATATAACAATACTATCGAAAGCAAAACCAGTATTTTGTATAGTTCCATAAAAATAAAACTGAAATCGAATATCAGAATTACCTGCATAATTTTTTAACGAATGTTCCACTTGTTTCCATCCCGATGATGAAAATGTCCAGGCAGAACCTGCATTATACCAGTTTGGGTCACTTGCTGTACCAAGTGCGGTATAACTATTTCCACCATCCGTTGAAATATTGAATTGACAATAAGTCGGATAAGTTTCTTCGTACCAAATAAACATTTTTAACTTTGGATTAAGCATTGCAGACAAATCAAAACAGGGACTTGTAAGATATGAACGTTCAGCAAGATTATGATATCCACTTAAATTTGTTGCCCAAATATGAGTACCTGATGCGGCTGTTGTTAAAACCGAATCAGTTGGAATTCCCCATTGCCACGAAGGATTCATTCCTGATACAAACCATGTTCCATCGCTGTTTTCAAAATCTTCGAAATATGGATATGCAGAAATACTTGAATAATGCATAATCTCAGCTTTAGCGGTATCGTTTGAAGTATTTTGTTCCATTTGTAAAGCGGTAGTTGCAATAACATTATATAATTTATTTGTACTAAAATCGAAACTTGATGTGAATTTATAAGTCATTGTTTGAAGAAAATTTAATGTATCTGCAATATTTTCTGTAACATAACTATTTCCTCCATCAATTGAACATTTAACATCGAAACCATGAACAGAGTTCATTCCGTGATTTGTAATTTTAACAACTACCGAATCATTAGAAGTTAAATTACAACTTCCTTTTGGATATATAATCTCATCAGCAGATAAATCGTTTAACGGAGATTCGGAAATTTTAATATTATCGAAAGCAAAACCTTCATTTACTGCATTGACTCCTCCTTTAAAAGAAACTCTAAAAACAACATATGGTTTTCCACCCAGAGTATCAAGAGTATGACGGGCATGCAACCAGCCACCACTACTTCCATTCCATCCCGATTCAGGAACACTTGGAAGAGTGTTATACCAGTTTTGCCCAAAACCGATGTTATCAATATTTGTCCAATGTATTGCAATCGCAATACCATGTTCGGTTGTAAATTCTATTTGAGCAATATCATAAGTCGAAGTATTATACCATATATCTAAGTCAAGAACTGGTAAAGTAATGGAAGAAAAATCGAAACAAGGTCCTATAACATAGGACTGTTCATTTGGTAAATTAAAACCAACAGTATCAGTTACCCAACACTTTGTTCCTGACTCGGCATGATTAATTATAGTTTTTGACGGGGTACCATATTGCCAACTTGAACGAGGGTCCGTATGATTTATCCATGCTGTAGTCCATCCTATTGAATTTGTATCAAAATTCTGCAAATACGGGAATGTATTAATTGAATTATTGTTTGTTATAGGAAAATAAAGTGTATCGTTTAATAAATTACCATCGCCAGGTAAAGATGTAAACATCTTTATCATGTATGTTTTATTTGGTATTGACAAATCTGAATAAGTAGAAAATGTATAAAAATATTCATGACCTGGAAGGGCTGTGTCATTCCTTGTTTCATATACAGGCGAATTATTATCAACCTGATATCCAACAGGAACTGAGAACAATGTATCAATACTCAAATTTCTAAATAAAATAACAAATCGTTCATTAGTTAAACTACAACCCGTTCTTGGTTCAAAAATTTCAATTGTTTCGACATCTAAATTAAGAGTCTCATTAACTTCAATATTAAAACCTGTGGACATATTAATGGTACCAGATGCCCATGTATCTACAATTATATAATATACTGTATCCTTAGATACGTGTTTGTTTAATATTTCAGGATTTGTAAACCCGGAAGCAGGACCCTCTGCTTTTGCAATACATGTTGATAATGGATCAGAAGGGCAACCATCAACTAAAAATAATCCAACACTACTTGGCCCAATAAATGTAGTTATCCCTGATAATTTAATAGATATATTCATATCCAATAAAGGCTGAAAACTAAAAACAAAGTCATTGCCCGTCATCCAACTAGATGTAGGACAAGTACCACATGGGGTTAAATAATCATTACCAAAACCATTTGTAGTAAGTCCCGTTGCAGAATAAGGCAGAGCATTAATAATTAATGGATTAATACAATCTTTACCAACTTGCGAAAAGCAAATTGAAGTTATAAAAAAAGCTAAAGTAAATAATTTAGTTCTCATTATTAATTTTAATTATAGACTTGTAATCCAAATATAAAGTTGCACAAAGTTATTTAAAAAAATTTAATTTTATTTAGCCTAAATAGTAAGTGCAAAAATTCCTATAAGGATTGCTATTTTTTTTAATTTTAGGTTATCTTTGATTTGTATAAACAATTATTATATATTACCATTTGAGTATCGTAAAAAACAGTATTATACGTACTTTGTTAAATGAAAATATTATCTGAAAGAATGAAAAAAAGAATACCTTTTATTTTTCTAATTATACTTAGTTCATTAATTGTTATTATTTTCTACGGAAAGGTTTTATTTCATCCAAATAATTATTTATTCAACACCACTGGTGATGCCATAAAGAACTATTATACCTATTACTATCATATTGCAAACGATACTTCATACATTAATTTTCAGGGAATGAATTATCCCTATGGTGAACATTATTTATATATTGATTGCCATCCCGTTTTTTCAAATATTTTTCATTTTTTAGGACAGTATTTTGATAATATTCATGAGTATAGCATTGGCTTTATTAACTGGTTTATGATTATTTCAATATTCCTCACATTTTTATTGATATATTTTATTCTTCTTGAATTTAATATTCAAAAATGGATAGCAGTTTTTTTCTCAATTGGAATTACTTTACTACAACCTCAGATTTTTAGATTAACAGGACATTTAGCCTTATCGTATAGTATTTGCATTCCTTTAACATGGTTGCTATTAATAAAATTGAATAAGAATAACAATAAATGGCTATATATACTTTTCCTTTTATTGAATAATTTGTTTTGGTTATTTATTCATGCTTATTTAGGAATAATTATTATTTTTTTTCAAACTTCATTTTGGGCAATTACAATGCTTTCAAATCGAATAGTGAGAAAAAAACTTATTTCATATATTAACGTGTTTTTTACAATCGCCTTTCCTCTTATATATTTTAGGTTATTTGTTGTTTTTACCGATAACCATCTTTGGCGAACTGATAATCCTTCCGGTTTCTTTTTGTATAATGCAGAACCAGATGATATTATTGTTCCTCATCATCCTCCATTGCGACCACTTTTAGATAAAATTCATGGTTTGAATATTAATTTACAATGGGAAGCCTGGAGTTATATTGGCTTAGCTTTTACTATTATTCTAATTTATTTTCTTATTCTTTTTATAATACAATTATTCAGAAAAAGAAAAAACGAACTTTATAAGAAGTACACAGACAATACTATTTTAAATATTTCATTAATATCATCTTTTTTCGTTCTTTTATTTGCTTTTGCTTTTCCATTTAAAATTTTTCCTGATCTTATTGATTTTATTCCAACTTTAAAGCAATTCAGAGCAACAGGCCGGTTTGACTGGGTGTTCTTTTATGTGTTCACGGTTTTTTCTGTATATGTTTTATATCAAATATTTATATACTTTAAAGACAAAGGGAAATTTTTGATTGCATATATTTTGTTATTTGTTTCAGGTTTTTTTACAATTTATGAAGGAATTCCTTATCATATCGAAACATCAAATAGTATTTGTCAATCAAAAAATCTTTTTTTAATAAATAATTTAGATATTGATTATAAAACAGCCTTAGGTAAAATTGATTTTAACAAATATCAGGCTATACTGCCGATACCCTTTTTTTATAATGGCTCTGAATGTTTTTCACGACCGACCAATAATAAAATTGTACTTACTTCGATGTTGTTTTCAGCTTATACAAAAATACCGATCATCGGTGCATACCTGACGCGTACTTCTGTTTCTGAAAGTAAAAATATAGTTCAACTGATTTCACCATCATATTATCCAAAGATGATAGAAAAGGATATTCACAGTGAGAAACCTTTTTTAATTATCAGGTCAAATGAAGAAACTTCAGAATATGAAATGGATATTCTGAATAAATCAAGTCTTTTATTAAAAACAGACTTATTTTCTATTTATCAAATATCAA
This sequence comes from Bacteroidales bacterium, assembly GCA_036171595.1. Taxonomy (GTDB): domain Bacteria; phylum Bacteroidota; class Bacteroidia; order Bacteroidales; family GWA2-32-17; genus GWA2-32-17. The sequence continues at coordinate 990 of JAVHRJ010000167.1, read as the reverse complement.
AACATAAGCTTTTTGAAAACACTGCCAAAAATGAATTTGAAAATTTTAATAAAAAGAAGGATTCACTTTTTATTAAAGGTGATTTTTTAGTGAAAGACACTAATGCTTTTATTTATTTTAATGATTATGAAAATAATCAATCAGATACAACTTTTAGAGGAAAAGGTTCTTATAGTGGGATAAAGAAAGGAAAAAACACATTTGCTCAATTTGATTCAAATACTTTTTCAGCAGATAAAGAATATGTTGTAAGTGCGTGGATGTATAATGGCGAAAAAGACGCATTAAACTCATGGCTTCGGTTAATGGTTGAAGAATTTGACGAGGCGAATAATCAATGGTTTACAACAACAACATTTCCTGAAAAAAGCGAAGTAATTTATGGAAATTGGTCATTAATTGAATTGAAATTTAAAGTTAAAAATGCTAAAAATAAAATTTATATTGTTTCAAAAGGGAAAGATGATTCAAAAGAAAAACTTCATTTGGATGATTTGTTGATTCGGGAAAGTAATTCTATTGTTTACAGGATTTATTACCAAAACAACATTCAGATATTATTTAAAAACAACCATGAAATAAAGATACAGTGTAACAACAAATTAATTCTGCAACAATCTGTTTTGTAATCAATATTCAGTTTAAGCATGTTTTATAGTCAGTTTTTTTTTCCAAGATGTTACCTTATGTTCTTTTAAATCTTTAAGAGATTCGGAAATTTCATTTTGGAACTCTAAAATCTGTTTTTCAGTATTAACCTTTTCTATACTGATAAAATCTAATTGTTTTAAAAAGTTAATAAGAGACTGAGCTTTGCTTTCATTGATAATATTTATAATCAGTTGTTGCATAATCTAATTTTTTATATACAAAAATAGTTGATAAATATTAAAGCACAAAAGATATTTCACAAATATAATATAGGATACATTCTAATTTGCGACAAAGGACGTTTAAAAGATGAAATAACTATACAACCAGATACATTAA
>JAVHRJ010000166.1:10199-22377 GCA_036171595.1 Bacteroidales bacterium | reverse complement strand
TAGAATGGCCGAGTGGGATAAACTTAAAAATAATTAAAAATCTTTTATTTTTTTTGTAAAATTATAAAAAAAGTATTATATTTGAGCATTCAAATACTTTAATTCTTTTTTAACTTAAAATATTGATTATGAAACGAAAAATCGTAAAAATAGATGATGAAATATGTAACGGATGTGGAGAATGTATTCCAAATTGCCACGAAGGTGCATTACAAATTATTGACGGCAAAGCACGTTTAGTAAGCGATTTAATGTGCGATGGACTAGGTGCCTGCCTTGGGCATTGCCCATTAGATGCAATTTCTATTGAAGAACGCGAGGCAGAAGAATATAACGAAGTAAAAGTTATGGAAGAAATGGTAACTAAAGGAAAAAATACCGTAATTGCCCACATGAAACATCTAAAAGAACACGGTGAACATGGATTTTTAAAAGAAGCTGTTGGATTTTTAATGTTAAACAAAGGTAAATATTCGTTTACTCCTGAAGAAGTAATTTCAGAAGTGCACGGACATGGTCATGCACACGACCATGGGCACGGTGGTGGTGGTTGTCCAGGTTCACGAACAATTTCTTTTGACAAAAAAAACGAAGAAAATTCGAGCATTAACTCAAGCGAAAATCAAAAATCGGAACTAAGGCAGTGGCCAATTCAAATGCATCTTGTGAATCCGGTTGCACCATATTTTCGCGATGCCGATTTATTAATTGCTGCCGATTGCGTAGCATTTTCATTAGGAAATTTCCATTCTAAATATTTAAAATCTAGAAGTTTAGCAATGGCTTGCCCTAAGCTCGACTCAAATCAAGAAATTTATAAAGAAAAGCTAATTAAAATGATTGACGATGCAAATGTAAATACCATTACTGTAATGATAATGGAAGTTCCATGTTGTGGTGGCTTGCTCCGTTTAGTTCAAATGGCTCAGCAAGAAGCAAAAAGAAAAGTTCCTGTAAAAGCATTGGTTATAAGCATTCAAGGTGAAATTTTATCAGAAAATTGGGTGTAGCTAATTATGTGAAAAGTTTAAAGTGAAAAGTGAAAAGAATAAAGTGAAAAGAATTTAACATATAAAAAAATGGAAACAAACACATTTCAAAATTCGCAAATATTCAATCTTTCTGAAAGTATTGAATATAATACAGGTTCAATTGTAAGTAAGGTTATTTTAAAAAAAGAAATGAGTAATATTACACTATTTGCTTTTGACAAAGGTCAAAGCTTAAGCGAACATACAGCTCCATTTGATGCCATAGTTCAAATTATTGACGGAAATGGTGAAATAATAATTAATAAAATACCATTTAATTTAAGAACTGGTCAATTTATTATTATGCCTGCAAATGTTCCTCATGCAGTTATGGCAAACGAAAAATTTAAAATGCAGCTAACTATGCTTAAAGGCTAATATTTTGAATATAAACATACAATCTAATTCTTTAAAATATTTTAAATTATTTTTTTTATTTATTTAATAAACTTATTTTTGTCAAATAACAATATTTAAGTTTATTTCAAATAATTTAATAATTTAAAAATTTATGGTTTCAAAAAGTATTAAAAGTTTGATGATTACACTGTTTTTGGGCAGTGTAGTTTATTTAACATCGTGCGAAAAGCAGAAAATTACTTACAAAAACACTCCCACTCCAGGAGATGTTATCTTACCTCCTCAATGCGAAGCATGCCATAACGGTACATTTGCAGAGCATTCTACAAATGCACATGCAAAACACACCACTGGCTTGTATGCATTTGCTTGTTCAACTTGTCATTTTGAGCGTGGTGATGGTACAATTTACCATATGGATAATTCAAAAGATATTAATTTCGACCCAAATGGTTTAGCTACAAGAAAAGGCGCTGACAGCAACACTCCAACATTCGATTCAAATACTAAAACCTGCTCAAATATTTATTGCCATAGTAATGGTGTTACTGCAGATAGAGGACATGATTCTGTTTACACATGGAGCACAAACACTCCCCCATTTGGAACAATCACATATACTACAACACCTAGTTGGGAAACAGGTGAAATAACATCTTGTAATTTTTGCCATAATGGTTTAGGAAATATGGTATCTCCTTACCAAGTTTCTCGTCCAAATACAATGATACAAGGAAATTATCCTGCATCTGGCCAACATCAGTTAAGTATGCACAATTCAAACAGTTGGGACTTTTCTGCATCTCCTTATGCTACACCTGCATGGGATGGTGTTCAATGTTTTTGGTGTCACTCAACTGCAGCTATTGATGTAGCAAGTATTAATGGACCAATTCTTCAGGGAACTTACGGTACAAATTACCATGTAGATGGTGAAACCTATTTTAAACCAATTTCAATTAGTGTTGGTGGAACAATGGCAAATGGATTGGAATATTCAAATAATGGTACCCAAGCACATTGTGCTGGTGGTAAAAAATGCTGGTAATAAAATAAAATAACATCTAAAAAAAAATAATATGTTAAAAAGAATATCGTTTATATTTTGTTTAATGCTTGTAATTAGCATTAAATCAGCTATTTCTCAAGAAGCAACAGATTCCACAATAGTTGAAAAGACTCCTGTTGCAGATGCATTTGCTTGTTCAATGTTAATAGAAAATCAAACAATTACACAACCAACAAAAAAATCGAAAGAATTTATTATTCACCATAGAATTGGAACAATTAAAAGTTTAAGTGATTTGTTTGGAGTGTTTGGACCCGCAAATGCTAGATTAGGTTTTAATTATGGAATTTCAGACAAATTAATGATAGGTTTTGGTACTGAAAAATTTAATAAAATGCAGGAATTAAATTGGAAATACTCAATTCTTCAACAAAAAGAAAACGGTACACCTTTTTTCCTTTCATACTTTGGCAATGTAGTTATTAGTGGTAGAGAAAAGGCTTATTTTGGTGATAATTATAGCTTTAAAGATCGTATTTCTACATTTCATCAACTTATTCTTGCACGTAAATTTAGCGAAAGAATTTCGTTGCAAATTTCACCATATTTTTTGCATTTTAATAAAGTAGATTCATTAATTTCTAATGAAGCAATTGGTGCAAGTGTAGGTGGTAGATGTAAAATATGGAATGAAATATCTTTTATGGCTGAATTTAACTATGTTTCACCATTAGAAAAATTTACTTATCCTAAAAACTCCGAAGGTAATGACTTACCAGGAGCACCAAAACCAGGCTATGCATTTGGATTTGAAAAAAATGGTGCTACTCATGCATTTCAATTATTTGCAACTACTTATAACAATATAATTGCACAAAAAAATTATTTGTTTAATCAAAGAGATTTTAGCAATTTATTAATTGGCTTTAATATAACCGTAAGATTATAATAAAATATTTTATTTTTTGTAAAATCCGATTTGAAAGTTCAAATCGGATTTTATGTTATATAACATATTGGTTTACAATGTTTTTATGCTTTTTAACATTTTATACTGAAATATAGAATGATATATTTGACTTATTATATTTATACAAATCTTTAAATAAATTCATATGATTAAAAAGCTAATAATCAACATTTTGTCAACATTAACATTTTTGTTGATAATAACAGCAAACTTGTATTCACAAACAAACGATGACTGTTTGATGTGTCACGAAGATCATAGTTTATCAAAAGTTAAACAAGGAAAAACAATATCACTTTATGTTGATAAAAGCAAAATTGGCAAATCAGTTCATAAAAAAGTTTTATGTGCATCTTGCCATAAAGATGCTGCAGTAACAGAATTTCCTCATCCTGAAAATCTTAAACCTGTTGAATGTGGAAGTTGTCATAAAAATGCTCAAATGCAGTTTTTAACTGGTATTCATGGACAAGCACTTAAATTAAACGCCCCTTATGCACCAGATTGTAAAGAATGCCATGGCGAACATGATGTATTGAGCAGAACAAATCCGCAATCACGAACATATAAAATGAACATTCCATTATTATGCGGTAAATGTCATAAAGAAGGTTCACCAATTGCAAGATTATATAATATTCCGCAAAATAACATACTAGAACATTATAGCGAAAGTATTCATGGAAAAGGATTATATAAAAGTGGATTAATTGTTACAGCAACGTGCAACGATTGTCACGAAAATCATTTAATATTACCTCACACAAGCCCTAATTCATCAATTAATAGCCGAAATATTGCAAAAACTTGTATGAAGTGTCATGCACGAATTGAGCAGGTACACACAAAAGTAATAAAACGAGAATTATGGGAAAAACAAGCAGGTTCTGTTCCAGCTTGTTCTGATTGTCATCCATCACATATTGTAAAAATATCTAAAATTGAAGAAACAGTTTCAAATCAAATTTGTTTAAAATGCCATGAAGGCGATAACACATTTAAAACAGAAGGAGGCAAAAAAATATCATTAAAAATAGACAAATTAGACATTCAAAATTCTGTACATAAAAACATTGCATGTACAAAATGTCACTCCGATGTAACTATTTCAAATAAAGAGGTTCGCCCTTGCGAAACTGTTAAAAAGGTTGATTGTTCAAATTGCCACGAGCAAGTTTCTAATGTTTATATAAACAGCGATCATGGAAAGGCATATTTTACAAAAAAATCGAATGCTCCATATTGTACCGATTGTCATGGAACACACAAAATTAAATCAAGATACGACGACACATCACCAACATACAGAGCGTTAATTCCAGAAATGTGCGGAAAATGTCATCAAAAAAACGGGAAGGCTACAATAAACACACATTTAAAAGAGATAAACGCATTTAGCGATTACAAATCGAGTGTGCATGGTAAAGGATTAAACGAAAAAGGTTTACTTGCAAGTGCAGTTTGCATTGACTGCCACACATCGCATAATGTTTTAAAAGAATCGGACGAAAACTCTACTGTAAACCCCAAAAATGTTCCAGCCACCTGTGCAAAATGTCATAAAAGCATTTATGATGATTACATGGCAAGCGACCATTCTATAACAAATAACAATAACGACAAAAAATATCCATCATGTGCAAATTGCCACACCGCTCACACTATCACAGAAATTGATAAAGATAAATTTCTTACACAAATAACATTACAATGCGGAAGTTGTCATAAAAAACTTTCAGAAACATATATGGAAACATATCATGGGAAAGCATACACATTAGGTTATTTAAAAGCTGCACGTTGTTCTGATTGTCATGGAGCACATAAAATTTTAAATGTTTCTAACCCCGAATCAATGGTATCTCAAAACCATATTGTACAAACGTGTAAAAAATGTCACCCCGATGCGAATGTGGAATTTACAGGATATTTAACACATGCTACTCACAACGATAACAATGTTTTATATTATACATTTTGGGCAATGACTTCGTTATTATTAGGAGTATTCGGATTTTTCGGATTACATACACTTTTATGGATTCCACGATCAATTATGGAAGCTCGAAAAAAGAAAAAACACACAATGCCCAAAGGCGAAGCAACTTATTTCCGTAGGTTTAAAAAGAGCCAAAGATTAACACATATTTTTGTAATATTAAGTTTCATATTGTTAGCATTAACTGGTATGATGTTAAAATTTGCTCACATGGAATGGGCAAATAACATGGCAAAAATAGTTGGTGGAGTTAATATAGCCGGTCATATTCACCGTTTTGCAGCAATTATAACATTTGGATATTTTATTTTCCATGTATTTTCGCTTATTAAAACAATGTTTAAACAAAAAATAAGACCAATGAAATTTATTTTTGGTAAAGATTCATTAATGTTTAACAAACAGGACATTAAAGACTTTATTGCAACAGTAAAATGGTTCTTAGGAAAAGGTCCTCGCCCATATTACGGACGTTGGACATATTGGGAAAAATTTGACTATATGGCTGTATTTTGGGGAGTTGCTGTTATTGGTTTTTCGGGATTAATTTTATGGCAACCCGAATTCTTTACTAAATTTTTACCTGGTTGGGTAATAAATGTTGCACAAATTATTCATAGTGATGAAGCACTACTTGCTGTTGGTTTTATTTTTACAATTCATTTCTTTAATACACATTTACGCCCAGAAGCATTCCCAATGGATACAGTAATTTTTACAGGGCATGTACCAATTGAAGAGTACAAAAAAGACAGACCAAAAGAATACGACGAATTAGAAAAAGCTGGGAAATTAGATACTGTAACTGTTAAAAAAGAATTTTCATCATCGTGGATGAAAACAATTAAAGTATTTGGTTTTATCTTTTTATTTACTGGTATAACATTAGTAATTTTAATAATTTATTCATTGTTAAACGGACATTATTAAAAATTAATTCCATTTTCATAATTAAACAAAAGTAACAATAGGCGGTAATACCGCCTATTGTTGTTTATACAAATGATATTTTGTATAATATTTTGTTTTAATTATATTTACATCATAAAAATATTGTTTATGAAAACTACGAGTATAGCATTAATTTTTATAATTATCCTTTTATGGGGATGCAAAAAAAATGAAAGTTATAAAGATTTACCCGACGAATATAAAAATTATTTTTTATTTAGCGAAGGAAGTAATTGGATTTACAAAAATATTATTACTGGCTCAACTGATAGCATTGTGTTAAGAAGAATTAGTAAAGAATCGGTTAAACCAGACAATGTTTGTGATAAATATAGATATGAATATACAATGCAATTAACTAACGTAACAAATAGTAAAATTTATAATTGTAAAACCACATGCGTAGGTAATGCTAGCATAACCGATGGTATAACATCAGCTATTTTTACCCTACCACCAACTTTACCAACATTATACAAAGACACTGTAATTGCAGACACAACAATGTACTTTCATGTAATTGTTTCATATTTTTTTAATGATACAATGAGCGTATATTCCGCTTATGCAAGAAATATAGGGCGAATTAAATGTTATTACGAAGTAAATGGCACGAAATTAATCGACTACGAATTAAAAAGATACCATGTAAGTCCTTTCGAATAAATCAAATATTATAATTTAATGCCCAAGTATTGCACAATACACTAACTACATTAAACATTCTTATATTTGCACAAAATAAAATGTGCTATTTAAATGGAGAATAATAAAGAGCAAAAAAATAAATTATCGGAAGTAGAAATTAACAATTGTATTTCAGTTTTAGAATATTTACAACAAAATGGCGACCAGCTTACTCAATTATCAAAAGACCAATTTTTAAAACTAATGAAAGCAGCTGGGCAAATTACCAGACCTGATAAAGCCGAAATATACAAAAGAAATAAAAGTGTTAAAGTTGCTCGAAAACAAGCAGAAATAACAAATAACAAAAAAGCCCGTGCTTCCACAAGTATAAGGAGTGCAAGAACATCATCAGTTTTTGAAGCACCTTTACAAATTGATATAAATTCAAGCGAATTGCCAAATGAAAAAATAATACTTACCTCGGAACTTAATTGCTACGTTTGTAAAAAACCATACACCGAAATTCATCATTTTTACGATTCAATGTGTAAAGAATGTGGCGATTTTAATTATGCTAAACGTTTTCAAACATGCGATTTAACTGGCCAAATTGCATTAATTACTGGTTCAAGATTAAAAATTGGATATCATGCTTCATTAATGATGTTACGCTCAGGAGCTACAGTTATTGCTACAACTAGATTTCCTGCCGATTCTGCCATACGATTTGCTAAAGAAAAAGATTTTTCGAATTGGAGTAATCGCTTGCATATTTATGGATTAGATTTAAGACATATTCCGAGTGTAGAATTATTTGCTTCGTATGTTGAACAAAAATACGAAAGACTTGATATCCTTATTAATAATGCTGCACAAACAGTTCGAAGACCTTCTGGCTTTTACTCTCACTTAATGACTAACGAAACCTTACCCTATCATCAACATTCCGATAAAGTTCAATTGCTACTTTCGCATCATCAACAATGTTTAAAAGAAATAAATAACTTTAATAATTCTACTAATGAATCAAAAAAAGCATTAGCAATTACCTGGAACGGACAAGCACCTGGTATTGGAATAAGAGCATCTGCCCAACTCTCGCAAGTACCATATAAGTTCGACAATTCAATTGATTCTAGAGAAGTTTTTCCTGTAGGAAAACTAGATGCCGACCTTCAGCAAGTAGATTTAAGAACTACAAATAGCTGGCGATTAAAATTAGGGCAAATTGAAACTTTAGAAATGATAGAAGTGCAACTAGTTAACTCCATTGCTCCTTTTGTACTTTGTAATCGCCTAATTTCACTAATGAGAAAAGACTATACTGGGAAAAAACATATTGTTAATGTTTCGGCAATGGAAGGCAAGTTCCATGGTTTTAAAAAAGCCGACCGACATCCACACACAAATATGGCAAAAGCAGCATTAAATATGTTAACACATACTGCTGCCAGCGATTTAGCTAAAGATGGAATATTTATTAATGCTGTTGATACTGGATGGGTTACAGATGAAGACCCTGTAGAATTAGCGAAACAAAAACAAATTGCACATGATTTTCAACCACCACTAGATATTGTTGATGGTGCTGCACGAATTTGCGATCCATTTATTGACGGAATAAATACTGGAAAACATTGGAGTGGAAAATTTTTAAAAGATTATTTTCCAATAAGTTGGTAAAACAATTAAACTTTCCAATTTTTTACAAACACTTTATTTACAACCTTTTTAAAACATTTAACTCAATTAAGAAAAGATTTAAAAATTCTTTAACTATTTGTTTCGTAGAAATTAATTGGTAAATTCGCCACCATAATTAGGCTATTTAGCCTATAGCAATTTAGTAACAATGATATTTAGTAGTATCTTATTTTTAACTGTCTTTTTACCTTTATTTTTATTAGGTTATTTTTTTCTTCCTAAAAAATTAAATTTTAAACATATCTATCTTCTCGCTGCTAGTTTTATTTTTTATGCATGGGGCGAACCAAAATTTGTTTTTATTATTTTTTTTACAACAATTTTGGACTTCTTTTTAGTAAAAAAAATGAATACTTATGATGACCCATTTAAAAGAAAACTTTTTCTGTTATTCCCAATATTATTAAACTTAGGACTTTTATGCTATTTTAAATATTTTAATTTTTTTATTGATAATTTAAATAATGTTGGCGGTATATTTAATTTATCACTAATTAATTTCAGCAAAATTATTCTACCTATTGGGATTTCTTTTTACACATTTGAAAGCATCACTTATTCGGTCGATATTTACAGAAGAGTGCATAAACCATTAGACAAATTTTGGGAATATCAAATGTATATTATCTTTTTTCCAAAGCTTATTGCCGGACCTATTGTTAGATATCATGAAATTGCCGACCAAATACAAAACCATATAAAAACCGATAATTTTAATAATCGTTTAAATGGATTTATTCGTTTTTGCATTGGATTAAGTAAAAAAGTTTTAATTGCAAATGTTGTTGGACGACAAGCAGATGCCATATTCTCAATTAATACCGATCAATTATCTACGCCAGTTGCTTGGATTGGAGCATTAGCATATACATTACAAATTTATTTCGACTTTTCGGGATATTCCGATATGGCAATTGGAATATCAAAAATTCTGGGATTTAAATTACCCGAAAATTTCGACAATCCATATATTTCAAAAAGTGTAACAGAATTTTGGAAACGCTGGCATATTACTTTAGGAAGCTGGATGAGAAATTATTTATACATCCCTCTTGGCGGTAATAGAGTTGCTAAAGGAATGGTTCTTATAAATCTTTTTATAGTATTTGTTTTATCTGGGTTATGGCATGGCGCAGGTTGGAACTTTATATTATGGGGAGTTTATTATGGATTGTTTTTAGTTATTGAGCGTATTTTTATCAGAAATAAAAACCCCAAAGGACTAATTGCATACGTTGGTTGGATTTACACATTTATTATTGTTGTTGTAGGCTGGGTTTTATTTAGAGTTGAAAATATTGATGCAGCATTTATTTATATTTATAAAATGTTTTCGTTTAACTTTTCAAATGAATATGTTTTTATAAGCAAACCCGATTTTTACTTTGTTTTCGTAATAGGTATATTAATTTCATTTAGCACTCTTAATTTAAAAATTAGAAGATTTCAAGAAAAATTATTCGGTGGATTAATTAATAAGAAGCAAATTGTTATATTTTCGATTTTGGGATTAGCATCATACATAATTTGCTTGATGAGTTTAAGCGGAGGACAATTTAACCCATTTATATATTTTAAGTTCTGATATATGAACAAACATAAACAAGCTAATATAAAATCAAAAATACCACCTGTTGATAAAGTAAACAATGGCTCATTGTATAAAATTCTTTGGTATATTGTTTTAAGCTTTGTTTTTATAATATTTATAAAACAACTTAAAAATGACCCAACCCTACCCGAAAACGAAAATGAAATAAAAGCATCTTTTCATGCTTTTTTTAACGGAACATTTCAAGAATCGGTCGAAAACAAATTGCTAAAAAAACCATTTATTAGCAATTTAAAAAAACAAAAAAATGAATATGAATATAAGTTTTTTGAAAAAATAAATTTAGAAGATGCTTTTGTTGGAAAAGACAATTACATTTTTGGTGAGAACATGACAAAGGCATATTTTGGCGATGATTATTACGGCGAAGAAACTATAAAAATAGAAGTAAAAAAAGCCAAATTTGTTCAAAGCAAACTTAAAGCATTAGGTATTGAAATGCTTATTTTATTTGCTCCAGGAAAAAGCTCCATTTATACAGAATTTTTACCCGATAATATTTTAAAAACAAAGAAAAAAACTACTAATTACCAAACTTATGTGAAAGAATGTGAAAATCAAAACATAAATTTTATCGACTTTGTTCGTTTTTTTTCATACCTAAAAGCTAACACACAATATCCTTTGTTTTCGAGATACGGCACTCATTGGAGTTACTATTCGGAATGTATTGTTGTTGATACTACCATTAAAAAATTAGAGAAATTAATGAATGTAAACCTTCCAAACATTAAGTATAATAACATTGTACTAAAAGATACTTCATTAGTTAGAGATGGTGACATTTTTAGAAAAACACAAATGGAAATACCTAAAGGAAATTTTCTAGCATATCCATTAAATATTACATTCGATAAAGGACCTGAAGTAGTACCTCAAAAAATTCTTGCTATAGGCGATAGTTATTTTAGAGGATTTTTTTATTTAGGTGCAATGCAACAAGCCTTTAACAACTCACAACAGTGGTATTATTATAATAGTATTATACCCGAAAATCCAAATAATCCAGAAGTTTGGGAACTTGATTTAAAAACAGAAATACTTAAAAACAAAGCAATTTTAATTTTGTGTAACGAAATGAATTTAAAAAATTTAGGAAATGGATTTATTGATGATGCATTTGAATTATTTTACAACCCTAAAAAATATTACATTAATAAAAAAGCGAAAGATGAAATTAATAAATTAAAAAAAGAAATACGAAGTAACAAAGAACTTCTTTCACTTCTCACAAAAGAATCTCAACAAAAAGGAATAACCCTAGATTCATTAATTACCGAAGCAGCTACAAAACTTAAAAATGGAAATAAAAAAAACTAATATAAAATATAATTTACTTATTAATTGTCGGGGTGAGAAGACTCGAACTTCCGACTTCCACGTCCCGAACGTGGCACGCTAGCCAACTGCGCCACACCCCGAAAAACTAATCGCAAAGTTATTTATTGATTATTAATAATTACAAATATTTTATTAAAATTATGAACTAAATGAATAATCTAAATTTAAAAAAACAGTTATTAGATATTTGTATTGAAATGCAAATAAAGCGACTTGAGGTTATTCAAAAAGCTATGCAAGATGCACAACAAAGTGCAAATGAATATGGCCCTCCAAAAGATAGATACGACTCATATCGTATGCAATTATTAAGTAAACACGAAATGCTTGGACACCAATTGCAAAAGGCAGAACTCGAGTTTTTAGCATTAAAAAAAATAGATACTACTATTAAACACGAAATTGTTGATTTTGGAGCATTGGTAATTACAAATACTCAAAAATTATTTATATCGATTGGGATTGGTAAAATTGAATTTGAAAAAGATATTTATTACGCAATATCACCTAATGTACCAATATACAATATTTTAAGTAAATTAAAAAAAGGCCAAGAATTTACTTTTAATGG
>JAVHRJ010000166.1:0-10099 GCA_036171595.1 Bacteroidales bacterium | reverse complement strand
GCAAAACTAAAGTAAGCATACATTCCGTTTGGATAAACACCTTCAACAAGCACTACACCTTTAGTTTTATCAATAATATCTTTTGCCTCGTTAACGCTTGTAACAGACTGATGATTTATGCTTGTAATTATAAAGCCATTTCTAATACCTACTGCCTTTAATTTTCCATTTCCAATATCTAAAACTTTTATTCCAGAATTTAAACGTAACTGTCTTTTATCCTCAGCAGATAACGACTGAAATTTTGACCCCAACACTGTCAAATCTTCAGATTTCACGAAAGAAGTTCCATTTTCACGATTTTTTAAAATAACATCAACAGTTAATTTTTTCTCGCCACGCATTAAATCTATTTTTATTTTATCACCAGGTCTGTACTTAGTAAGCTGTTCTTGAAGTTGAGGAATATCCTTAACCGCAAACTCATTTACACCTACAATAACATCTCCCTTATTAATTCCTGCTATTGCAGCGGCGCCATTTTCATAAACATCGTCAATATATACACCTTGAGTTTCGCTAATACCTTTTTCGGCAGCAAGTTTTTGATCAACCGATGCAATGTTAATTCCTAAATAAGCACGTTGAACCTCACCAAACTCGAGTAAGTCAGCTACAACTTTTTTAACAATATTAACAGGAACAGCAAACGAATAACCAACATAACTACCAGTTTGTGATGCAATTGCAGTATTTATTCCAACTAAATTGCCATTTATATTAACTAATGCACCACCACTATTTCCAGGATTTACAGCAGCATCGGTTTGTATAAACGATTCGATTGAGTATTGCGACATATTAATATTTCTTGCTTTTGCACTTACAATTCCAGCCGTTACAGTAGAAGTTAAATTAAATGGATTACCAACTGCCAACACCCACTCTCCTACTTTTAAATTATCGCTATTCCCATAAGGAATAAATGGTAAATTATCGGCATCAATTTTTAATAATGCGATATCAGTATTTTGGTCGGTACCAATTAATTTTGCAGTAAACGTACGCTTATCGTCTAATACAACTTCAATATAATCGGAATTATTTACAACATGATTATTAGTAACAATATACCCATCAGACGAAATACATACACCCGAACCAACTGGCATTACCTGTGGTTGCTGGTATTGTTGATTACTATTTCCAAAAAAGAAATCGAACATTGAGTTTTGTGAATAATATTGTCCTTGCATTTTTGTTTTTACATGAACCACTGCATTTACCGAACGTTCGGCAGCACCAGTAAAATCAGGTAAATCAAAACTTGTATTTGACACTTTATTAATTGGCAAAGAACTATAAATATCATTACCAAATTCGTTTTTTTGAAAAAATTTGCTGTAAGCAAATAATGCTATAGTTGCCCCAACCATAGCACTAACAATTGTTAAAAAATAACGTTTCATAATATTAAATTTATTTTATTAATAATTAAAACCAAACAACTAAATTTGTAATAATTTTAATGCAAAATAAACGCAAGAATTATTCAAATATTAATTTTTTTAATTGCGATTAACACATTTTAACGATATATGTCATCTCAGTTTTACAAATATCATGGAGCCGGTAACGATTTCATAATCATCGATAACAGAAATAATCGTTTTAATAAAAACAACGAACTAATTAAGAATTTATGCCACAGAAAATTTGGAGTTGGTGCTGATGGTTTAATGTTATTAGAAAACGATAATTTGCTCGATTTCAAAATGATATATTATAATTCTGATGGATTTGAAGGCACCATGTGTGGCAATGGTGGAAGATGTATTGTTGCATTTGCTAAAATGTTAGGGATAATATCTGATTTAACAAATTTTAATGCAAGTGATGGGCCTCATCAAGCAAAAATTGAAAACGAAATTATTAATTTAAAAATGTCAAATGTAAGCGAAGTAAAAAAATTAGAAGACGGCTATTTCGTAAATACTGGCTCCCCACATTTTGTTTGTAAAAATAATTCTCCATTTAATATCGATATAAATATTATTGGAAAAGAAATTCGTAATCAAAAAAGATTTTTACCCAATGGTGTAAATGTAAATTTTATATCAGAAAATAAAAATGTAATTGATATTGCAACTTTTGAACGTGGTGTTGAAGCCGAAACACTTTCGTGTGGCACTGGCTCAGTTGCCTCAGCTATTGCATCTGCTTACAATAAAAATGATGGTGAATTTGTATATCAAATTAATGCAAAAGGTGGAAAATTACAAGTTTCGTTTAACAAAAAAAACAACGATTATTCTAATATTTGGCTTTCAGGTCCTGCTGTAAAGGTTTTTGAAGGGAGTTTCTAATTTATTAATATAATCTTTTAGAATTATTAAATTTGTAACAAAATATTAAATAAAAAAAATTATGAAAAAGAAAATTACATTAATCAGCATTTCTTGTTTTTTACTATTAACAGTAGGATTAAATGCACAAAAATTAAAAGTAACTAGTGGGGATTTAAGTTATTTAAAAGATTCGAAAACCTTATTAGTAAAATATGAATATAATAACATGACGGTTGGCAAAATGACTGAAGAAGAATATTTAAATAAAAAATCGACCGAACTTAATCAAAAAGAAGCAGGACGAGGTGATAAATGGAAAACAATGTGGGTTGAAGACCGCAAAAAAAGATTTGAACCAAAATTTGAAGAATTATTTAATAAAGTGCTCTCAGAAAAAGGCGTTTCGGCATCGCAAAACAGTACAAACGCAAAATATATAATTACAATTAAAACTACATGGACTGAGCCAAGTTTTTATGTAGGTGTTTCATCAAAACCGGCTTTAATTACAGGTAAAATATTTTTAGCTTCTGCATCAGATCCAAGTAAGAATTTAGCCGAAATAGATTTTATAAATTCTCCAGGAAATTCAGTTGGTGCAACTTGGGATACAGGTGAAAGAATTAAAGAATCGTATGCTAAATTAGGAAAATCGTTAGCAGCATTCTTTATTAAAAACAAAGTTTTTTAAATATCAATCATATGAATATGATTAATTAACAATATGCAAAAGAAAATAGGTAAAAGAATAGGAATACTCACAGCCGGAGGCGATTGTCCAGGAATTAATGCAGCTATTCGTGGGGTTGCAAAAACTGCAATTTTAGAATATGGCATGACTGTAATTGGAATTTCAAACGGATATACTGGATTAATTAACAAAGAGTACGCAGAAATTGAAGAAAATAACATCTCTGGAATTTTAACTTTAGGTGGTACAATATTAGGAACATCGCGCGAAAAACCTTTTAAAAAAGGAATATTGCAAAACGAGATAAACAAACCTAAACTAATTAAAGAACATTACGAACAAGCAAAACTCGATTGTTTAGTTTGTATTGGAGGTAATGGAACCATGCGTACAGCTTCGTTGCTTGCCGAAGAAGGTTTAAATATTGTTGGCATTCCAAAAACAATAGACAATGATGTTTGGGGTACCGATGTTACTTTTGGCTTTGACTCGGCTGTAAATATTGCCACAGAATCGATTGATAGATTACATACTACAGCAAACAGTCATAAAAGAATTATGATTATTGAAGTTATGGGGCATCACGCTGGGTGGATTGCATTATACTCGGGTGTTGCAGGTGGTGGTGATATTATTTTATTACCAGAAATTCCTTACGACGAAAAAATTATTTGTAGTTGCTTAGAAAATAGAGCCGTTGCAAAAAAAGCATATTCGATTGTTGTTGTGGCCGAAGGTATTAATAAACCCAAAAAAGTTAAAGCTGGCGACCATATTGCTAAAATGATTTCAGATAATTTAGATTACGAAACTAGAGTAACTGTTTTAGGATACTTGCAACGTGGCGGAACTCCGTCGCCTACCGATAGAATTTTAGCAACACGTTATGGCACGCACGCAGTTGATTTAATTGCCGAAGAACGTTTTGGCGAAATGGTTTGCATTATTAACAACGACATTACATCTATAAAACTTTCTGAAGTACAAGATAAAACAAGATTAGTTCCTACAGCCTTTCCATTAATTAGAAAAGCTCGCAGAATTGGAACTTGTTTTGGCGACGTTTTGCCATAAAATATAAATTAAAACCAAATGAATAACAACATACAAAATATCCGATATTAACCGTTTGGAATCGTTTAATATCGGATAAGGTGTACTTATACACTAGTTACCGCCAAGTGTAAAAAGACAACGACACAGCAGACAATTTGCTACTTAAAGACAAGAAAAGAAAAAACTAAATAATGAACAGCCAACGCACAAAACAACCCATTTGCAAATCGCTAAAGCCGACACACGACCAAAATTTGCAAAAAAGTTGTTTTCTTGCCTACGCTCAGGCAAATTACTAATATTGATGCAAATAATATAGAATTAAAATGAATTGGGAAAAGATAAAAATAAAAACTGAGGATGGAATTGAGGTGGAAGCTCAAGCACCAATTATTGTGTCTGCAAGTCGCTCAACTGATATTCCTGCATTTTATTCTGAATGGTTTTTGAACAGATTAAAAAAAGGATACTTGGTTTGGAAAAACCCATTTAATCAAAGTCCACTTTATGTGACTTTTAATAATACTCGATTAATCGTCTTTTGGTCAAAAAATCCTAAACCAATAATTCAACATCTTGAATATTTAAATGACAAAAACTTAAACTACTATTTCCAATATACGCTAAATGATTATGTAAAAGAACAATTAGAACCAAGTGTGCCAAGTGTTGAATCAAGAGTCGAGACATTTATTAAGTTATCTGAAAAGATTGGAAAAGAAAAAGTTATTTGGAGATTTGACCCTCTAATTCTTACTGACAAAATTGGAGTAGAAGAATTACTAAATAAAATTGAAAGTATTGGTAATTTATTGTTTCAACACACATCAAAGCTTGTATTCAGTTTTGCTGATATTGAAATTTATAGAAAAGTTAAATCAAACCTTAAAACCGGAAATATAAAATATTCAGAATTTGATGATTTCTCAATGAATCAATTTGCAGAAGGATTAAAAGAATTAAATCAAAAATGGAAACTTAAAATTGGTACTTGTGCAGAAAAAATAGATATGGAGAAATATGGAATTATTCACAACAGGTGCATTGATGATGACTTAATGAAACGACTTTTTTATAATGACACAAAACTGATGGAGTTCTTAGGTTATGAACTAAAGAAAGCTGATTTATTTGATACTAAAGAAGAGCTAATCCCAATTAGAAAACGGAATTTAAAAGATAAAGGTCAGAGAGAGCTTTGTGGTTGTATTTTCAGTAAAGATATTGGAGAATACAATACTTGCCTTCACCTGTGCGATTATTGTTATGCTAATACAAGCAAAAAGGCTGTATTGGGAAATTACAATTGTATAAAAGAAAATAGTCAAACTTCTGAAACTATTACAGGCAGATAACACATGAAAGAAAGCCTAACCCAACTTGCAAAACAAATAATTGATTCAATCTAAATAGATGTAGTTGAATTTAAGGTGTACGGTGAACATGACCCTTTGCCTGAAATCATTGAAAACATCCAATTTCAATCTGATTATTTAGTTTGTATTTGGGTTGACAGTAATCATACTGCTATTGCGAAAGAACAATATGAAGGCTTTCTGCGAAAACCAGTAAGTATCATCAAAAAAAATAACCATAATATACTCTTCTGGTTTGAAGGATTTAGCCAAAAAACACCGATTGAAAAGCCTAATATTGAACAATCATTGTTATTTAGTAAAGAGAAAACTCAAATAGATACATTAAAAAACTCTTCAATTCTTCCAACTTGGTTGCAACAAAGCATTTTTGAAAAATACAAAGGACAATATGCACCTGACCATGAACGGTATGAAAAGAACCTAAATTTGTCAGATGAGGAATTGAAAGTTTATCTCGGAACATATTTTCCAAGAAGTTATGGAGAAAGCTTTTGTGTTTTCGACAATATTTTTGAGAACAAACATTATTCGGATTTAGCAACAAAGGAAGAAATAAATATTCTTGATATTGGATGCGGTACAGGGGGAAATCTGATTGGTTTATTAGTTGCCATTAATAAATACAGCTTAGCAACAAAAAATGTTAATATTCTAGCTATAGATGGGCACTCAAATGCTCTTAGTGTTTTAAATGGGTTGGTAGAAGAATTTGCCTATAAAACACCATTCACCATAAAACTTACAACAAAATGTCAATCAATCCATTCGGCTAAAGAATTAGATTGGATTATTGATTCAAATTTTGATTTCGTTATGTCGTTTAAAATGGGTTGCGAACTCATTGCAGAAGGGGACACGGACTTCTATTATGATTTATCAGTATTTAGTTTGCCTAGATTATCACAGGTTGGGCTTTTCTTGTTGCTAGATGTTACAACAAGAGTTGGAATAACCTTTAACCCCATTTTAATGAATTTGCAAGTAAACAGAGTAATAAATGAATTGCAAGGATATAAAACACTTATTCCAATCACTTGCGGTGAATTTGAAAAAGAATGTTCTGGCAATTGCTTTACTCAACGCACTTTCAATATCTCTCATTCGCTTAAAAAGAATGACAAAAGTAAGGTTGCATATCGAATTTTAGGAAATTCCAATTTTGTGAATCAGATTACATCATTTGAAAACAACAGCACTTATATAAACATCCATGAAAAAAATGATAATAATGGGAAATATTGCCCAAAAAGCGAAGGAGACTTAGTTAAAGATAATTACACAATTTAAATATTAAGATATGCCAAGAAAAGACTTTCTATTAAAAAGGCCTGATGATATTCAAGAGTTAATAATAAAGAAAACTCTTAATAATTCAATGATTGTTTCTGGTTGTGCTGGGAGCGGAAAATCAAATATTGCTTTAATTAAAGCCCAACAAATTCAAAATGAAATTGGAAATAATTATCAAATAATTGTTTTTACAAAATCTTTGTATAACTATATGGTTTCAGCTAAAGAAGTTCTAAACTTGAAAGGAACTTTTACATATTATTGGTTTTGGAAAAACAAGCTTGATTGTAAATCATCAGATTATATTATAGTAGATGAAATTCAGGATTTTACAAAAGATGAAATTGAAGAATTTTTAAAGGCGACAAATAAATATTTTTTCTTTTTCGGAGACACGGCTCAATCTATCTATGATGGGCTAAAGGATACGGAAAGCATAAAAGATATAGCGAAAAAAACAGATTTAATCCCAACTATTCTTTATTTTAATCATCGTTTACCTATCCCTGTAGCTAAGATAACTGAAGATTACATTGGTGTCGATACTCAGTTTATCAAGGAAACATATAAAAGTAGTGACAATTCTATTCCTCGAATTATTTTATATGAAAATTACGACAAACAAATTGAAGCAATTGCTAGAATTATTAAAAACAATAATCTAACAGATGTTGGGATATTATTTCCTCATAATGAACAGGTTGAAAAAGCAAGTAAAGTGCTAACCCAAAAAGGTATAAATAACGAAGTTAAATTTGACGATAAGAGTAACTGGAGAAATAGTAGAAACACATTAAACTTTGAAACTTCTAATCCTAAATTAATGACATATCATTCGGCTAAGGGCTTGCAATTTGAAACTGTATTTTTGCCTGATTGTACCATTCAGAATGATGATAATGGATATAGCAAACAAAAATCATTATATGTTGCTATGACGCGGACTTATAAAAATATATATATTTTACACAGTGGTAATTTATCATCCTTTTTTAAAGAAGTCCCAGTAGATTTATATAAAAAAACCGAATTTGACGAAATTGCAGACATTTAAAATTTTAGATTTATGAAATTATTTATTCCAACAAGTTCTCTAAACTTTAACAACATAATGTCTTGTGAATCAATATCACCTTTTGGGTTTTTTATGCAAAGGAATTTTGGGTATAATACCTTTGTAAAGGTTGAATTGAACAATTATGATAATTCGTTACTCCTATATGAAGACTTTCCAGATTTTCAAATTTCTAAAAGCGAATTAGTCAATTATCCAATGGTAATCGAAGTTGACATTAATTCCGAATTGGAAGGGCTTAAAAGGGTACAAAATGACATTTACCAAATTGATAGAACGATTTACTTAAATCCATTTAACTCAAAAATATATTTCTTTTCACCTGAGCATAAAAGAACTATTCTTTCGCGTTCTGAATCTAGTTCTGAAACTAAATTGGTTAACCTATATTGGAATTGTATTATGGTTTATCAATCTGAAAAAAAAGAATACAAGTTAGAAGGTATATCTGATTTACCAATTATCAATAATCAAGAGATTGAAAATGACAATCAAAAAAACAAAATAAAAGGATTTGCTTATGCATATTTAATTTCTGCAAATAATTCAACAACAAGGGAAAACATTCATTTAAAAAATGTTATAAATAAAATTATCAATCTATCTTCAGCCATTGTTAATAGTGTTTCTGGCAATGGCACTAAACAGCAAAATGATGAACTAAAATTTCTCTTACAAAATATTTATGAGTATCAATACCATGATGTAGAAAAATATTTAAAAACAGCTTTACCTGAACAGTACAAAGATGTTTGGGATAAAATCTATAATTATTTTGGAATGAGGATTCCAAATAAATTCAATTTTGAAAATTATTTTTATTCCCTTACAGATAATTCAAAATATGAATCGACTTTACAGGAGTTGAAAAACTGGAGTAATAAAATAATTGAAAGTAGCAACATAACAAAACCTAAACAGGAATGGAACAACATAGCAATAGCTGGGAATCGACTGACACAATATGAAGACCTGTTTATAATAAAATCTGAAACAAAAGGGATGTATCAGAATTTAATTAACGATATTTTTATTTCTTCTGATGTTACAGAATCTTCGTTCAGTTCAGAAAAATCAAGATTAGCTGATGAGATAACTAAAAAAATTAAAAGTTATGTTGGTGAAGAAGAATGGAAAACTCATGACGCAAATAAATACTTAAACAGTTTAAGGCGAAATATTGCGGGGCAAGAAGCATTTAATATTAATTGGAATACTGGTTTAATATCTGCAATTGCTTCATTTCTTTTAAAAGGAGAAGATTTTGACAAGTTAAATGATTTTCTCATTTCTTCTGAAATTGAAGATGGACGCCTTGCTTTTGGCTTTTATGGTTGTATTTGTGGTTTTGCAAATTTATCGAGGGGGTTTACATCTAAACTCTTTGAATCAGATTTCGACTACTTGACAAAAATTTACAAACCTATATATAAACAATTGCACAATATTGAATTGACAGGTGATTTACCAAAAGAAGAAAAGCTAAAAACGATTATAGTCGAATCAAAAATTAATAATGAAGAAAATACAAAAGACATTTTAAGCAATGATGTTTCCTTTCTCATTCAAGAGATTGAAACCAATGTGCCTGATTTCTTAAGTTTAAAAGAGAAGGACAAGCAATTTTTTAAAACCGAGATGAATAGGTTTTACAGAGGTGAGGTTTCAGATGACTATATCAAAGCATTGGAAGAATTAGAAAATCCAAAAGGTACGATTGGGAAATGGAAAGTTGTAATTACTTTTTTAAAAAATAAATATAAGCAGATTAAAGCAGAAAAGCAATCAAAATACTCAACTCCAAAACAAACTTCAATATCTTTTGATAAAGTTGACAATCTATTGTTTATAGAAGACAGTAATGCATTTCAAAATATTTCTTCTTTAATTCCAAAAAATGATTTTAAAAAAGTAAAATCAGAAATAGAGTGGATTCAAAAAGTTCATCAAGAAAATGGATATAAAAGAAGTGATGGTACTTGGGTTAAACTTGACAAACATTCAAATGAAGAAGTAATTAACCATTTGAAAAATAATTCTACTAGACAAGGGAAGATAAATTTAATAACAATAGACATAATGATTGAAGAATTAAAAAAGATATATTGTGGTTAGCCAACGCATTTGCAAGCACATTGCCAAAGCTCCACGAGCAAACACTGCAACCAAAGCTTTGTCAAAGAGCTTGCAAAGCCAACGCACAGCAGACAGAAACGTAGTAGCAAATTGATAGTAAAATGACAGAAGACAAAGAACACCAGGCGGTAATCGAGTAGACTGCCCCGCCAGATAATCTGACGGGGAGAGCCTCTCACACCAC
>JAVHRJ010000165.1:0-5243 GCA_036171595.1 Bacteroidales bacterium | reverse complement strand
TTTTATTTTAGGAAAATCAGGCGAAACTGTTAATACAACTTTTAATAACGATTCATTAAAATATTATCCCCAGTTTTATAATTATATGTTTGTTTACATTCCAAACAGAGGTGTAAGTAGTAAAAATAAATTAGAATGTTTTGACGGTCTGGTTAGCTTATTAACATACAATTACAAATACGGACGAGATAACTTATTTTTAAACGTTTATGATACAGAAATAACTCAAACAGAAATAAATGAAAATAATCTTAATTCAATTTTCAAAACTGTAAGATTAATTAAACATAGTGCAGAAGATAAATCAAATATTAGTAACAATGCTTTGACAAATGAATTTAAAGAAACGACTATTCTATATGACACTGAACCTTTAAAAGACGATGAATATGTAACATATTACACCGAAGAAGACGAACAAGACCTTTCTGAAAATATTCAAAATTTAAAATCGCAGAAAACATATTTCGGACCTCCAACAACATATAAATACACTTTAACAGGCATTGTTCGCGATAAAACTACTGGTGAAGTACTTCCATTTGCAACTGTAATGGTAAAAGGAACAAGTATTGGTACATCAACAAATGCTGATGGTTATTTCACATTGCTAAAAGTACCAACAGATACATCTACAATTATTGTTCATTACATAGGATATAACAAAGCAGAAGTATTTTTAACTCCTCAAAATCCAAAAAAGAATTTTCAGATAGAACTATATCCTGCTGCACAAACATTAAAAACGGTAACTGTTACAGGCATGAAACAAGAATTAGTGCTTGTAAACAAAACAGATATAAACACAGTAAAAATCACACCCAAAAGGCTCGAACAATTACCAAATGTTGGCGAAAGAGATATTATGCGTTCATTCCAGTTAATGCCGGGAGTTAGTGCATCTAACGAATCTTCATCTGGTTTATATGTACGAGGTGGAACGCCTGATCAAAACCTTGTTCTTTATGATGGTTTTACAGTTTATCATGTTGATCATTTATATGGATTCTTTTCGGCCTTTAATTCAAATGCCTTAAAAGATGTTCAGCTCTACAAAGGAGGTTTTGAATCAAAATTTGGCGGACGATTGTCTAGCGTTACGGAGATAACCGGTAAAGATGGTAATCAAAAGAAATTTAATATGGGAGCAGATTTAAGCCTGCTAAGTATGAATGCATTTATTGAATTACCTATTGGCAGCAAATTTTCTTCAATTATAGCATTTCGCAGATCATACAAAGGTCCTATTTATAATGCAATATTTAAAAAATTCAACAAAAGCACAACTACTTCTACACCAATTAGTGGCGGACCTGGTGGAATGCAATCACAAAACACAAAAGTTACATCATACTTTTACGACCTTAATGGAAAATTCACTTATCGTCCAACAGATAGAGATAATATTTCATTAAGTGTTTTTAATGGAACCGATAAATTAGATAATAGTTCTTCTTCCAATGCCTCTTCTTTTGGTGCTTCAAATTCAGATTTTAGTATGAGTTCGACCGATTTAACAAAATATGGTAATGTTGGTAGTAGTTTAAAATGGTCAAAAAAATGGAACGATAAACTTTATGGTAATACCCTTGTCAGTTATTCAAATTATTACAGCGACAGAAATCGTTCGCAAGAAAGAACAATGACAAATTCAAGTGGAGAAACAACAACAAATAGTAGTGGAATTTTTGAAAATAACGACTTGAAAGATTACAGTATTAAATCAGATTATCAATGGGATATTTTAAATTTTAGTCAATTACAATTTGGTGGTTTTGGAACTAAATTCGATATAAATTATTCTTATGCTCAAAATGATACTTCAACAGTTCTGGATAGACAAAATAATGCAATATTAGCAGGTGGTTATATTCAAAGTAAAACAAAACTTTTTAAAGACAAATTACAATTTCTTCCCGGATTAAGAACAAGTTATTTTGAAACAACAAAGCAATTATATTATGAACCACGTGCATCAATTTCTTATAACATTACAAATAATTTTACTTTAAAAGGTGCAACAGGAAAATACTATCAGTTTGCAAATAAAGTAACACGAGAAGATATAATGTCGGGAAGTAAAGAATTTTGGCTACTTTCTGATGGAAACTCAGTGCCTGTAAGTTCTTCTATACATTACATTATAGGTTTATCATATGAATCAAATAATTATTTATTCAGTACAGAAGCATATTATAAAAAAATAAGCAATTTAACTGAGTATTCATTAAGGTTTAACCCAAGTCCAATGGGCGTAAGTTATGATGAAAATTTTTTTAACGGATATGGATACTCAAAAGGAATAGAATTTCTAGCACAAAAAAAGTCAGGAAAACTTAATGGTTGGGTAAGTTATACATTGGGTCAGGCACGTAATCATTTCGATATTTATTCCGATAGTTATTACCCTGCAAATCAGGATGCAACTCACGAATTTAAAGTTGTTGCTTTATTTAAACACAAACGTTGGGATTTTTCTGCTACATGGATTTTTGCTACAGGACGTCCATATACTGCACCATCTGGAGCATATAGCATTTCGCTTTTAGATGGTTCAACTCAGGATTTTTTTACTGTAACAGCAAAAAACGGGTTGCATTTACCAGATTATCATCGTGCAGATATTTCAGCTAATTATAAATTACTTACCGGAAGTAAAGGAGAAGCAAAAAGAAAAGAAATTGGTTATATAGGTTTTTCAATATTCAACTTATACAATAGAACAAATGTCTGGTATAAACAATATACAATTGAAGATGGTGAAATTCTACAATCAAATGTAAACTATCTCGGTATAACACCAAACATAACATTATCATTAAAATTCAGATAATATGAAATATCTAAGCAAAATAATATTAATAGTTTCATTGATAATAGTAGTAATATCGGGTTGTAAAAAGGAAACAAATAAAGAGTTTACCGACACTCCAATAATTGAATCATATTTGGAACCCAATAGTTTTTTAACAATATCAGTCACACGTCAGATTCCTTTTTCATCTGATGTTGAATACGCTTCAGATGATATAAATAACCTTCCTATAAATATTTTATACAATAATTCTACTTATTTATTAACACCAATAGGTAATGGGAAATACATTGATAGCTCATTAATAATTAAAGAAGGTGACAACTTCAATCTTTCATTTAAATATAATTCAAAAATTGTAACAGCATATACATATATTCCTTCAAAACCTATAAATATTGTTCAGTCTGCAACAGTAATTTATATGACAAGAATGGATAGCACATCTGGACCTCCTACTTCCGGAACAATGCCAGATCCGGTTAATATAACATGGGATAATACTGATGCCTCATATTATCTTGTAATTGTAGAAAATATGGAAACTACCCTAGACCCTATTCGTGATTTTGGTGATAAAGAACCTCCCGGAAACAGGTTTAAAAAATCTCCTACTAATTCGGGGTCAGAAGAAATAAGACCAATGGAATTTCAATACTTTGGAACTCATAGAATTATTATTTTCCATGTTTTACCAGATTATGCTGCCTTATATAAAGAGAATAGTACAAGTTCCCAAAACCTAACAAATCCATCGACAAGTATTGTTAATGGATATGGAATATTTACAGGATTAAATTCAGACACCATATATATTGAAGTTGCAGAAGAATAGAACATTAAATACCATGAAAACAAAGGATTTTAAATGAGTGTTTAGTAATGTTAAATAATGGAATAAGCCCACTTGATGTTGCATTTAAACTTCAACAACTTAAATTATCACAAAGTAAAATAAGAGAGACAATAGACGAACTAATAAAAGACAATAGAGAATTAACAATAAATGAAAATATTTTATTTAACATGTTAAGTTATTGAAACTTGTATATTCTTCAGATTAATGTAATATGAAAAATAAAAAAGGTTTAATCATTATTATGTTTTCATTTACAATGATAACATGTGCCTGTTCACCTGTGACAATTAATAAAACTATGGTGCCGTCAGGTCCATTTGTACTTAATGAATCGACTGCTAAGTATCAGAATATGCGATTCTATAACAACATAACTAATATGTTTTATTCATTATCAAATGATAATGATAATCTATACTTAAGTATCAAAATTAATGATGAAAAAATGCAAGCTAAAATAATGGCTGCAGGTATGGAAATATGGATTGATACAACAGCAAATTCAACAAAACAAACAGGCATTCTTTTTCCTCTTGCTAATTACAATAAAATGTATTTGTATAAAACAAGCTATATTATTAACAACGAAAGTCTAATACAGGACCTGAAAGTAATGAAACAAAATTTCCTTTTCGAACAACCATTTATGTTATTAATAGGATTTATGAATACTACAAATGGCTTGTGTTCTTTAGAAGACAATAGTGGGATTAAAGTCAAAATAACTTGGAACAACACTAATTCCATGATTTATGAAGCAGTAATCCCTTTCAATACCTGCTACAAAGAAACAGATATTGATGGCCTTAAAACAATTACATTAACTATAAATATTAATGCTTTAACCATGCCACAGAAGTCACAGAGTGGCCGATGTAGTAAAGGAATGCCAGATATAACTCCAAGCGAGTTCTGTAGAATGGAAAATATGTGTACAATGTTCGAAAATAATATTTTCATTGAAAAATTCAGATTAGAAGTAAAGGAATAGTAATCTTAAAAAACAATAATAGACTTTAAATGTTGCTATGTTACAATAGATTTATTTGAATAGTATTATAATGAAAATAATTTCAATTTTAGCACTAATTTCTTTGACACATCTGACTCGGCAAATGGGATAAGAAGAATAATTTATTTCATTATTTTTTTTTTGCTAATGCGGGTTTAAAACCTATGCTAATCGGGATTTTAAATCCCGATTTATTTAATTGCGGATTTTAAAATCCGCAATAGCACAATAATATTTTTTCTGAAACCACCCTTTTTTTTATCTTTGCAAAAATTTTATTTTGATGACTAATTACGGCGGCATTCCAAAAGAATTTTCAAATTTAAAAAACTCAAAAGTTGTTATTTTGCCTGTTCCTTATGATGGTACCAGTACATGGATTAAAGGAGCCGATAAAGGACCAGATGCTATTCTTGAAGCATCAGCCAATATGGAATTGTATGATATTGAGAGCAATAGCGAAATTTATACAATTGGAATTCATACTGCTAAACCTATTACTGAAAAAAGTTCACCCGAAAAAATGACTGAATCTGTTTACCAAGAATCGAAAAAAT
>JAVHRJ010000164.1:0-1074 GCA_036171595.1 Bacteroidales bacterium | reverse complement strand
CTATATTTGTAAAATAATTGCAAATATCTAATATAAAATGATTTTAGAAATCCGTTTAAGCAACTTTTTCTCTATTAAAGAGGAGATAGTTTTAGATTTAACTGCTGGCAACAGCCAATCTAAAAAAGCTGTTGACCTTAGCCACAATGTTTTTAAGCATGAAGATTATACGGTATTGAAAACCGTTGCGCTTTATGGTTCAAATGCATCAGGCAAAAGCAACATCATTAAAGCAATTCGATTTTGTTGCAATATGATTCTACAATCACATTTACACAATGAAAATGTGGTGTTTAATTTTAAACCCTTTAAGTTTAATGGGTTCCAAGACAAGCCAAGTGTGTTTCAAATAAAATTTATTTGTAATGAAATTGAGTATGAATATTCTTTTACCATTAAGTCAAATAAAATCTTAAAAGAAAGTTTGTATTACTACCCGAACAATCGTAGAGCCAAAGTATTTACTCGTGATGAAACAATTAAAGGAGATAAGAAAAACAAATATGATTTCGGTACTGCAATTAAAAGACCGTTAGATGTAGCAGAAAACACCTCTGATAAAACATTGTATATTTCTCGTGCAAGCCAAATGGATAGAGAACTCGCTAAAGATATTTTCAATTTCTTTAACGAACAGTTTCTATTAGGTTATATCTCTGTGCAAGCACAAAACTTTGAAATTCTTTTTAAAGCAAACAAAAATATAATACTTAACACCCTTCAAATAGCCGATAGCGATATTGTTGATATTAAGATTAAGAAAGAAGAAGTTGTAGTAAAAAAAGTTCTTACATCATTTACAGATAATACTTCTTCTGTAAGCGAAGGCAAAGAGGATATGTATAAGATTACAACTTATCATAAGTCTGCACCTAATATTCCTTTTGATTTTGCAACTGAAGAATCAGAAGGCACTCAAAAATTATTTGCAATACTGCTCACAATTATAAGTGTTTTAAAAACAAATAAAACATTGATAATTGATGAAATAGAATCTAGCTTACACGCCAGTATAGTTGATTTTATTATAAAACTCTTCCATGCAAGTGATTCCGCACAGCTGATGTACACAAC
>JAVHRJ010000163.1:0-1076 GCA_036171595.1 Bacteroidales bacterium | reverse complement strand
GAAACAT
Source organism: Bacteroidales bacterium (assembly GCA_036171595.1). Classification (GTDB taxonomy): domain Bacteria; phylum Bacteroidota; class Bacteroidia; order Bacteroidales; family GWA2-32-17; genus GWA2-32-17. Next base: position 1,069 of record JAVHRJ010000163.1, on the reverse strand, counting down.
CATCAATATAATAACCAGATTCTTTCATCTGAGATGTAGAACCACTGCTAACATAAATTGTATCAGTTTGTGCATCATCATAAAAATTACCAATGGTAATATATTGCTCACCACCATGTGCAGTATAAGTTCCCGATATTTCTACCCAGTTTGTTTTATCAGTTAAAAAAACTCCTTGTGTGTTTTCAATTTGCGGCGTAAAACTGCTAAATGGTGAGTAGTCTGATATATCTTTATGAATTGCAGTATCAGAAAAGTATGCTCCAATATCATCTGTTGCATAATTAGAGCTATCCATTAGATTGACAAAAAAATTAACTGTATATTTTTTATTTGCTATTAAAGAATCTATTAATTTTACTTGAATATATTCACGATAATTATTCCATGGTGGTTGATTAACATAAACCCCCAACCCTGCATACCCTATCCCTGTGCGAGCCCATTGATAACCATATATATTTTGCGGCACATCATAATCCGGTTGCAAAGTTGTGCATTCAGCAAAAAAATTAGGTGAACCTCCGGTAGGGTTTTGCCAGGGGGGTGTAAGATCAATACAGCATACGTTACAAAAAACATCTACATTTTCGAAACTCGGATTCGGGACAAGATTTACTTGTGCTTTCGATACTATCGAAAACAAAATAATAAATAGTAGTAATATTATTTTTCTTGCTTTCATATTAAAAAACAAAGTGTATTTCGATAGTTATCGAAATACACTTTGTTAAAAAAAGAATTACTTTATTACAATTAACTTATCGGCTTTAACTAGTTCATTGTTTACCGAAATTTTATAAAAATATATCCCGGCGTTAAAATCTTTAACTGAAATAATACTGCTGTAGCTTTTCAAATCCTTGCGTAGTATTTTTTCTCCTAAGTAGTTATATATTTCAATAATACCCATGCCTTCCGATGTGTTTAAAACAGTCAGTTCATCACTTGCAGGGTTTGGAAAAACACTAAAACCTTTATTATCATTAACACCTTCGGTGTTTTGATGAATAGTTTTTTGATTATTATTATTTGTATTGTAATTTTCACATTCATTATAATATTCAGT
>JAVHRJ010000162.1:0-5298 GCA_036171595.1 Bacteroidales bacterium | reverse complement strand
GAAGATTCGGGTTATGGCACAGGACAACTTCCCGATAAAGAAGGACAAATGTATCATGATGCCACTGATAATTTTTATTTAATTCCTACAGCCGAGGTGCCTGTAACAAATATATTTAGAGATGTTGTAGTTAACGAATCCGATTTTCCTATAAAATACACCGCCTATTCGCCTTGTTTTAGACGCGAAGCTGGTTCGTATGGTAAAGATGTTCGTGGATTAAACAGATTACATCAATTTGATAAGGTTGAAATAGTTGTAATTGCAAACCCAAAAGATTCTTACGCACAACTCGAATTAATGGTAAAACATGTAGAATCGTTAGTTACAAAATTAGGTTTGCCATTCAGAATATTGAGATTATGTGGTGGCGATATGAGTTTTACATCGGCATTAACTTACGATTTTGAAGTTTACAGTGAAGCTCAAAAACGTTGGCTCGAAGTAAGTTCTGTTTCAAATTTCGAAACTTTTCAGGCTAATCGTTTAAAATTAAGGTATAAAGATGAGGCAACAAAAAAGAATCAACTTGCTCACACATTAAATGGAAGCGCGTTGGCTTTACCACGAATTGTTGCTGCTTTACTCGAAAATAATCAAACTCCAGAGGGTATAAAAGTACCAGAAGTATTAATTCCATATACAGGTTTTAAGCTTTTGAATTAGTAAAATTATTTATCTTTGATAAAATAATTTAATCGATGAAACAAATTATATTTACATTATTTGTCTTTTTTTCTGTTTTTACCAATTCATGTAAAAAAGAAGACGATACTCAAACTGCTAATTATAATATTATTGGTTCGTGGAGAGTCTCAGAAAATAGCTCAACTTATGGTCAACAAAATTATTATGTTGATATATCAAGCGATAGCACAAATGCAAATAATATTATTATAGATAATTTTTTTGGATTAGGTTTAGGTAAAAGCATTATTGCAACTCAAAGTGGGCAAAATTTAACTATTTCTAATGCAATTCAATTGGGTTTTATTTTTAATGGTAACGGAATTATTGCTTCAAATAATAATTCAATTTCGTTAAATTATACTGTTGATGATGGTAATGGAAGCGAGAATATTACTGCAACATATACTAAATATTGATTTATTTTCATTACTTCTTCAAATAAAAATAATTAGCTTTGCCAAAAGCTAATAAAATCAAAATGGAATAATTTGAATTTTACCTATACTCCCATCTCCTTTGGAGGGGGGTTGGCGGTGAGGTCATTAAGAAATAAAAAACTCAAATTATTCTATTTTAAAATATGTTATTTTTGTGCTTAATCAATTTTATATGTTTAAATTTATAAAGCTTGTTCCGTTGTTTTCGCTAATTGTTTTATTGTTAACATCATGCGATATGAGCAGAGTGTTTGATGAGAACAAAGAAATTCCCAATGCAATTTGGAATAGGCATAATATAATATCACTAAAAGTTAATATTACTGATACATTATCGAGAAATAAAATATTTATAAACATTAGACACGGTGGACTTTACGAAAAAAGTAACATGTATCTTTTTATAAATATTATCGACCCAAGCGGTAACAAATTACGCGATACTGTTAATTGTATATTGGCCGACGATAAAGGAAAATGGTACGGAAGTGGTTTAGGCGATATTTTTAGTTGTCAAATTTTATATAAAAACAATGTCTCGTTTCCCAATTCAGGAAATTATACGTTTGAATTAGAACAAGCTATGCGTATGGATAATTTAAAAAACGTTGAAGATATAGGCATTAGAATAGAAAAAATTAATTAATTTTATAACGGTGGGAAAAAATAAGCTTGCTCGTTTTGCCGAAATGGAAACTTTACCTAACGTTATTCAAGTTCCTTTTAACGAAGCATTAAACACAAAATTTAAATTTAAAGGAGTTTGGAAACAAGAATTTTTTAAAAACAATAAACCAATTGTTTTAGAATTGGGTTGTGGAAAGGGTGAATATACCATAGGATTAGCAAAACGATTTCCCGAAAAAAATTTCTTAGGAGTAGATATAAAAGGTTCGAGAATGTGGGTTGGTGCAAAAATTGCATTTAATGAAAAAGTTTTAAATGCAGCTTTTTTAAGAACAAGAATTGAGCTAATTGATTCATTTTTCGACACATCAGAGGTTGACGAAATTTGGATTACGTTTCCCGATCCACAGTTAAAAATCAAAAGAACTAAAAAAAGACTTACATCATCACAATTTTTAACAAAATACAGAACATTTCTAAAAAACGATGGGATAGTTCATTTAAAAACCGATAGTTTGCCTTTATTTAGCTATACAAAAAGTTTACTAAATTATAATTCGTTACCAATATTAATCGAAACCGATAATTTATATTCTACAAACTTTGCCGATGATATAAGAAGTATTCGCACTCATTACGAAACTTTATTTATGGGTAAAGGCGAAAATATTACATATTTAAAATTTAATATTAATTCATTAAAGCCAATAATAGAATTACCAGATGAAGAAAAAGCTTAGTAAAAATATTCTTGATACAACTAAGTTGAACAATGATTTTTTTCAAAAAGTTTTTGAAGTTGCTTGTAATATACCTTACGGAAGAGTAACTTCTTATGGTGCAATTGCCAAATGTTTAGGTTCAGCACGATCATCACGCATGGTAGGGTGGGCAATGAATCAATCGCATTTTTGTGAATTTCATGTTCCAGCTCATAGGGTTGTAAATAGGAATGGACTTTTAACTGGGAAACATCATTTCAAAAATGAAAACGATATGCAAAATTTATTACTAGGCGAAGGAGTTGAGGTAATTGATGATAAAATATTAAATTTTAACAAATATTTTTGGGATCCTTGTAAAGAATTAATCTAAATAATATTTATCTTTGTAAAAAAAACAAAATGACGAAAGAAGATATTTTAGATGTATTAAAAAATGTAATCCATCCTGTTGAGAAAAATAACATTGTTGATTTGGGGCTAGTTGCAAATATTGCAATTGATGAGAAAAAAGTAAAAATAATATTAGAGTATAAAAAACCAGTTGATCCATTAGCAAATTCAGTAAAAAGAAATTGTAATCAAGTATTAACAGAGAAATTTGGTAATGAAATAGATTTTGAAATCGAAAATCTTTTTTTAAAACGTAATATAGTAGAAAAACTTCCATTTAATGGCACAAAAAAAATAATTGCTATTGCTTCGGGTAAAGGTGGTGTAGGAAAATCAACTGTTGCAGTAAATTTGGCTGTTGCATTAGCTCAAAAAGGTTTAAAAGTAGGTTTACTTGATGCAGATGTTTTTGGACCATCAATTCCTAAAATGTTTGGTATAGAGGATGCAAAACCACCGATGAAAGAAGTTGATGGAGTAAAATATATTTCAACTGTAGAAAAATATGGAATAAAAATAATGTCGGTTGGTTTTTTTGTAAGTAAAGAGCAAGCACTCATTTGGAGAGGAGCAATGGCTACAAGTGCTTTAAAGCAACTTATGGAAGAGGGTTATTGGGGCGAACTTGATATTGTTTTAATTGATTTGCCACCAGGAACAAGTGATATTCATTTGACTTTAGTTCAATCGGTTGCCGTTACTGGTGTCGTTGTTGTAACCACACCACAAGAGGTTGCACTTGCAGATGCTATTAAGGGAGTTAACATGTTTAGAACAAAAGAAATAAATGTACCAATTCTTGGATTAGTTGAAAATATGGCGTGGTTTACACCTGCCGAACTTCCCCAAAATAAATATTATATATTTGGTAACGGTGGGGGTAAAAAATTAGCCGAACAATTAAATGTTCCATTATTAGCACAAATCCCTATTGTACAAGATATTTGCGAAGGTGGCGATAATGGAACTCCAGTTGCATTAAATTTACAAAGAGCTGATGGAATTGCATTTAATGAGCTTGCAACAAATGTTTTAGATGCTATGGAAAAACGTAGCAAACTTGAAGAAACAAAAAAAGTAGAAATTAATAAATAAATAATTTTATGGAAAAACAAGAGCTTTTAGATAAAGTAAATACAGTTATCGATTCAATTCGTCCTTATTTACAAGATGATGGAGGTGATGTTGAGCTTATAGAAATTACAGATGACAAAAGAGTTTTGGTGCATTTACAAGGTGCTTGTGGCTCGTGTCCTCATAGTATAATGACATTAAAAAATGGTATTGAACAAGCAATTTTACGCGAAGTTCCGGAAATTAAAGAGGTTGTAGGGGTTTGATTTTTGATCTATTCTTTTATTTTTGTTTCATTTTAATTAATTAATATGGGAGTAATTAAAGAATTTAAAGAATTTGCTGTAAAGGGTAATGTGCTTGATATGGCAATAGGTATAATTATAGGAGGAGCTTTTGGCAAAATTGTTACCTCAATGTTAAACGATATTTTAATGCCTCCATTAGGATTACTAATTGGTGGTACCGATTTTACCGATTTGAAGGTTACAATTAAAGAAAAATCGGTCGATTTAGCTGGTAAAAGTGTTGATGCGGTTACCTTAAACTATGGTAGTTTTATTCAAACTTTTATTGATTTTATTTTGGTTGCAATAGCAGTATTTATGATTATTAAAGTAATGAACCGTATTCGTGCAAAACTTGATGCTACACCTAAAGCTCCTGCTGCTCCTGCAGAACCAACAAAAGAAGAAAAATTACTTACCGAAATAAGAGATATTTTAAAAAACAAATAATAATTAATCTACAATAAGCTTTGTTTTGTAAATTTTATTGCTATTTGTTATAATAGATATAAAATATAAGCCTTTAGAATATTCATTTGTATTAAGCTTAATTTTATTTCCATTTCCATGTGTTCTATTAATTAGTTGATTATTATAGTTGTATATTTCAAGCAAATAGTTACAGTTTATGTTTTCGTTGGGTATATTAATAATTGTGCTATTTGTTGATGGATTTGGAAAAATATTTAAATCGTTAATAATAAATTCCTCTACCTTTAATGGGAATGCTATTGTATAAGATAACATAAATGCACATAAGTTTGAATTTAAATTACAAGTGTAAATAGTTCCTTCAATAGGATTGTTTATTGTTATAACTCTAGTTGTTTCTCCAGTATTCCATAAGTAATTAAACCCTAATGGCGCTGTAAGTGTAATAAATAGCGAATCTTGAGAATATGTAGCTTGAATGGTTTTGCTCATACATCCACATGAAATGTAAGCATATCCATAATGGCCAGATTGTGCACAATCATAAGTTGTAAAATCAATAGTAAAATTTTCACCAATATTATTTAATAAATTAATTCCGTTAATTGTCCAGTCTTTCCAACGAACGCCCCCATA
>JAVHRJ010000161.1:0-5322 GCA_036171595.1 Bacteroidales bacterium | reverse complement strand
CAATACGATAAAGGTAAATGGTCGTTTGGTGCAATGGCTCGTGATGTTACAACTACTTTTAATGCATGGAAATACAATACTTCAACTTTTGAGGAGGCGTTTAATAAAACAGGAAATGAAATACCAAAAAATGGACTTGAATTAACAATGCCAAAAGTTATTTTAGGTGCTGCATATCATTTTAATGTTTATAAAAAATTTGATGGGCTAGCAGAAATAAATGGCGATTTTACTTTTGATGGGAAACGTAATGTTGTAATAAAATCAAATTTAGTAAGCATTGACCCACATATTGGACTTGAGTTTTCGTATAATAAATTAGTCTATTTGCGTGCAGGAGTTGGAAATATTCAGAAAGTTCCTAATATTAATGGTAAAAATGAAACTACTTTTCAGCCTAACATTGGAATTGGTATAAGATATAAAAGGTTTGGTTTGGACTATGCTTTAACAGATATTGGAGATCAATCAATAGCACTTTATTCGAATGTTTTTTCGATTTTTTATAGTTTAGATAAAAAGTAAGAAGAAGTGCCTTAAGTATGCTAAAGTGCCTTAATTACTTAAAGTTATAAGAAAAAAATTATTACATTGTTACAATTTACTTTATTCAAATAAAAATATTTTTCAAATATTTTATAAAATCTGTATTTTGAATTAGTTTTTTTTGTAATATTGCAGTCCGTTTAAAAATTATTAAAATAATAAATATACGTAAGATGGACTTAGTTAAAGTATTTGAAAATGAAGCATTAGCAGTAAAAGAATTACCTCACTTTAAAAGTGGAGATACAATTACTGTTCATTATAAAATTAAAGAAGGAACAAAAGAACGTATTCAGCAGTTTAGAGGCGTTGTTATAAAACGTAAAGCTTCTGGTGTTAAATCAACCTTTACGGTACGCAAAATTTCTAATGGAGTAGGAGTAGAGAGAATATTTCCTGATTTTTCTCCATTTATTGATAAAATTGAATTAAATAAATCAGGTAAAGTTCGCCGTGCAAAATTATTTTACTTGCGTGGGCTTACTGGTAAAAAAGCTAGAATTAAAGAAAAACGCCGCATAGTTGGTAAAATTGACTCTGTTGTTGTTCCAGAATAAACTTAATCCCGCGAAAGCGGGATTTTTTATTTTATATTATTATTAGAATTTTTTAATGACAAGGGTGTTGTTTTAAGATAATTATTTAACCTAGTAAATATATTACCTGGAAGCTAAAACGAATTTTGAATTTTATGCAACTGCTTTCGATTATAGAAATAATTGTATAAAATGATTGTTGATGGCTTGGTGTATTATGAAAAAACTTAGAATTAAAAAAACCGTAAATGTAATTTACGGTTTTTTAATTTATAAAACTGTTTAATCTGTTACTAATAAGCGATTATTTTATAATAATAATTTTGTTTAATTGTCTTGTTGTTGTTTGTATTCTAATAGTATAAACTCCATTAGGTATATTTTCTAAATTAATTGTTGAAGTTTCGTTTTTAGATTTTGATGAAATAATTTCTTTACCAATTGAGTTTATAATACTTATAGTTGCAGTTTCGTTATTTAACTTCTCAATATTAATTGTTATAAATTTTGAAGCAGGGTTTGGATAACAACTTGCAGAAATACTATTGGTGCTATTTGTTAAAACATTAGTTCCAACAACTGTGATTTGAACTGTAAAAGTGTCGCTACCACATTCATTATAAACAATTAAATTTGCAGTATATGTTCCATCAGCAATATATGTATGTGATGGATTTTGTGTAATGGTATCACCTGGTAAAACAGGAAAGAAATCTGAATCACCAAAAAACCATTCAAACGATGTTGCATCAGTTGAATTGTTTGCAAAATCAACAGTTAAGCCATTTGCTATATAACTAAAGTTTGCAGAAGGAAGGACTCCTGGGCAAATTAATGTAATAGGCATTACTAAAGTATCGGTTGCACCACAAGCATTGTATGTTATTAAAGTAACATTGTATGTTCCGTAACTTGTATAAGTATGTGTTGGATTTGTACTTGTATCTCCCCCAAGTGGTGGTGGTAAAATTATTGCTTCGTCGCCAAAATACCACAAATAGCTTACTGCATCTGTTGATGTGTTTGTAAAAGTTACATTTAATAGGTTTTGAGAATTTGTAAATGATGATGTTGGAGCAGTTGTGCATGATTGAATAGAAATATCAAAATTTGTTGTTGTTGCAACATAATTATTTGAAGAAATAACAATATAATATGGGATTCCGCTATTTAATACTGTGTTTAATGTTGGATTTCCAGTTAGTGAAGTGTTATAAGCAATGCACTGAACGCTAGGGTCGTCGGGACAAAGATCGGTAACAAATAGTCCAACAGCATAACTCGTATTTGCAAGTGCAATATTGTAATTGCCAGTAGCATTTGGTGTAAAAGAAAAAACATAATCGTTTCCACTCATATAATCCTGAAATCCTGTGCCACTACATGGTAAAGAGCCATAAGTAGTTCCATTTGTTGCTAATCCTGTTGCAAAATATGGAACCGCTGAAATTACATCTGCTTGAGCACATGTTGAACCAACTTGAGCATTAACATAATTTAATGCAATTGTTAGCGAAAAAACAAAAAGTAAAATTTTTTTCATAGTAAATGATTTTTGAAATTAATATTTAACACAAAAATAAAATAATTTTTTAATTTAACTTAAATTTTTAATTAAAGCATTAACGATAAAACAAGTTACAATATTCATTTGTTTTATTTAAAAATTGACTTATTAAAATGTTAAAAAGAATAAAAATATTAAAAAATATTTTTTTGTTTTAAAATTATTGAGTAATTTTACTACTCAAAATTAGCAAAAAATGTCAAATAATCTTACATGGTTTGCTTTATACACAAGACCTCGCTTTGAGTTAAAGGTTGAACAATCTCTCAAAGAAATGGGTTTAAATACTTATTTACCAACACAAAAAACTTTAAAAGAATGGTGCGATAGAAAAAAATGGATTACAGAACCCCTTTTTAAATCTTATTGTTTTGTTCAAATACAACCCGAAAAATATTTTTTGCCGCTAAGAGCATATGGAGTTGTGCATTATGTATGGTTTGAAGGAAAGCCTGCACCAATTCGCGATATAGAAATAGAGGCAATAAAGATGATTTGCGAATCAAATCAACAAGTTGAGGTTGTTGGTTATGATTTTATAAAAGGCCAAAATATTAAAATAATAAATGGACCTTTAAAAGGACTTGAAGGCGAATTTATTGAAAATAAAGGGAAGCATAATGTTTTGATAAGAGTCGATTCTATTAATCATGGATTACTAGTTTCGGTTTCACCAAAATATATTGCAACCTGTTGATATATAGTTGATTGTGTGTTTTTTTGTGCTTGCGTAATGTGAGTCACTAGGCATTGCTTTAATATCCACATAACAATATGCTCGATACATTAATTACTTCAAAAACACGAATTAAATTACTACTTAAATTCTTTTTAAACAGTAATTCAAGTGCTTATTTACGAAGCCTCGAATGCGAATTTGGAGAATCGACTAATGGTATTAGAGTTGAATTAAATAGATTTGAAAAAGCTGGTTTGTTAAAAACATCAATAAAGGGAAATAAAAAGATGTTTCAAGCAAATGTTTCTCACCCTATGTTTAACGATATTCAAAATTTACTTAAAAAGTATATTGGTATCGATCAAATTATTAATAAGGTAATTAATAGATTAGGGAAAATCACTAAAGTTTATATTTCTGGAGCGTTTGCAATGGGTAAAGATAGTAAGGTAATTGATCTTTTGATAATTTCTGATGATATTGATAGGCACTATCTTTCAACTCTTGTTGAAAAAACAGAAAAGCTTATTAAAAGAAATATAAGATACGCAATAATGAACGACGAAGAATTAAAAGATTTTGTATCGCAAAACAATGAGTTATTACTAATTTGGAGTCAACAATGAGTAAACAAAAAATTTTAGTTACAGGAACCGCTGGGTTTATTGGGTTTCATTTAGCAAAAAAATTGCTGGAACAAGGGCACGAAGTTTTAGGGTTAGACTGTATTAATGATTATTACGATGTTAATTTAAAGTATTCACGATTAGCTGAATGTGGAATTGATAAAAATAACATTATAGAAAATACGATTGTTCAAAGCACAGTTTTTTCAAATTATTCATTTATTAAAACCAAAATCGAAGATTTAACAATTATTAAAAACGTTTTTAAAACTTTTAAACCAACCATAGTTTGTAATCTTGCTGCACAAGCTGGTGTTCGCTATTCGCTAGAAAATCCAATGGCATATATTAATAGCAATATTGTTGGATTTATTAATTTATTAGAATCGGCAAGAGAATTTCCGGTAAATCATTTTGTTTATGCCAGCAGCTCTAGTGTGTATGGTTTAAATGAAAAAATGCCTCTTTCAGTTTCAGATAATGTCGATCACCCAATAAGTCTATATGCTGCCTCTAAAAAATCTAATGAATTAATGGCCCATACATACAGCCATTTGTTTAATGTTCCAACAACAGGCCTAAGATTTTTTACAGTATACGGACCAAAAGGAAGACCCGATATGGCATTGTTTCTTTTTACAAAAGCAATAATAGAAGGCAAACCTATAGATGTTTTTAATAATGGAAACATGGTTCGCGATTTTACTTATATTGATGATATAGTTGAAGGAATAACAAGAGTTATAGATAATCCACCCACTGGAAATAAAGAATGGAAAGGAGAGCATCCTGACCCAGCTACCTCTCCGGCTCCATATAGGCTATTTAATATTGGCAATTCCTCACCGGTAAAACTCATGGAATATATTGGAGCCATTGAAGAAGCCGTTGGAAAAACTGCCATAAAAAACTTTTTGCCAATGCAACCTGGCGATGTGCCCGTGACACATGCAGATGTTACACATCTTGAAAATGCCGTTGGTTATAAGCCTTCAACTCCCGTAAAAGAAGGAATTAAAAGGTTTGTGGAGTGGTATAGGAATTATTATCATGCAAAATAAACAAATATCAAAATTTAAAATTTCAAATAAAAAAATAATTTAAAAACATAAAAAACCGTTTTATTGCAACTGATGATATTGAGTATTGCACACAAAACAAAATTCCACTTTGGCTCTTCTAATTTTAATATTCTTAAAGAACTCAATAACCTTTTAATTAAGTAACTTATTAACTTTTTTTCCTCAACTTTCAACTTTATAACTTTTAACTTTTTTAACTCCTGACTCGTAACTCCTGACTCGTAACTCCTAACTCGTAACTCCTAACTCGTAACTCCTAACTCGTAACTCCTAACTCGTAACTCCT
>JAVHRJ010000160.1:0-1084 GCA_036171595.1 Bacteroidales bacterium | reverse complement strand
ATTGTAGTGTATTTGTATGACATTGTCAATGACTATTTTATGGATTTTTCTTGTGATCTCCAGGCGTCAACCCAGCTTACACGGCGGACACAGCCAATAGTACATTTTTTATTGCATGGTTTATATTTATAAAAATTTTCTATTAAATCTGATTCATTCAATTTTAATAAATCTTTTTCATATAATTTTGGCATTTGGGAACAAAAATGTACTTTCCCAAACTCATTAATATATAAATATCTGGAACCGGAACGACACTTAAAAGGAGCAGTACCATTATTTATAAAATCGTTTTCGAAATTTGTTTTATCCCAAAAAGGTTTATTTCTATTTTTTTCTAACTGGCGATACAACGAGAGTTGTTTTTTATTTAACTTTAATTGACCACTACCATCATGCAATAATCCAATTGTAGTTGAAAAACTCTTACTTTTGGCATATTTAGTTACCTCGATTGCTTCTTCTGGGCTTTTTGATCCAACCACCGAATTAATATTTACTGAAAACTTCGCGAATTTAGCAAGTAAATCAAGTTTTGGCTTAATAAACTTGAGGACTTTGATAGTAACTTTGTTTGGCTCAACCCCATCGACCGATATTTGAATACCATTCAGTTTTGCCTTATTAAATTCTAAAATTAATTTTTCTGATAATAAATAAGCATTAGAAATCATTGAAACAACTGGAATTCTTTTTTTTGCTTCTTTTGTTATTTTGATTATGTCGGGATGGAGCAATGGTTCTCCACCAGTAAACGTTATTGATAGTGTTCCAAGCTCAGCTAATTTATCAAAATATTTGATTAATTTTTCGATTGGTACTGGGAGTGATTTGTGATCATATTCATTACAATAGCCACATGCTAAATTATATCTTCGAGTAACGACTAATTGCACATTTATTGGTGAATACTTCAATCTATTTAAAATGTTCATAAATGTTATTGTATATCAATGGGAATAATTGTCGATATGGTGTTTCCAAGAACGTGTGTCGGATGCGGGAAGATGGGGAGATATTTGTGTGAGGTATAAATCCATTTCAAAATGCATTTTAGCCTTTAATTAGGATAATTATTAATGAA
>JAVHRJ010000159.1:0-1085 GCA_036171595.1 Bacteroidales bacterium | reverse complement strand
CTGGCCAAAATTTATTAAATACCAAATAGAAATATTAAATTCACTCGGTTTCGGCTCCTCTTATGACATTCAACAAAATTACATCGAAAAAAAATATCAATTGGTTCAACAACAATTAATACTATATTTCGAATCCATTTTAGAAAAACCCCTGTTCTCCCACAAACTATTGACAAAATAAAACCTCTTTTCTCAAAAATTCTTTGACAGTTTCAAAATCAACATCTTTATTATTTTTAAAAGTTATTTTTTCAGGTACTACATCATCAAAATACACCAAGCTTTTTAAAACTAAATTTATGTCCAAATTTTGAAGTTTGTGTTGATTCAAAATCAATAAGTCACTTAACTTTATTTGATGTAATATCCAATAAATATCAACATAATCTTTTAATAAATATCGACTAACGATAGCCGACAACTTCATACAAGCAATATCTTCAATCGACGCCAAGTCAAAATATTCTGTTTTAATTAAGGGTTTTACTAAAACATATCGATAAGTAAAAAAACTGAGTTTAATATTTTCATTTATTTTAACAGTTAAAGTATCTTTCTCGTCCTGAGTTTTTACAATTTTATAATTACTAAAAACATTTTCAATTTTTTTAAACAATATATCATTTGAAAATTCATTTTGTAAAAAAAAGTCAAAGTCAACACTATCACGATGACCTAATTGCAAAGCCAAAGCAGTTCCTCCCGCTAAATAAAATTGGTCCTTAAATTCAGCCAATAATGGCAATATTTCAGTTCTATTTTTATCTAATATTTCCCAATGCATAATTTAGTTAAATCTTGAGTTAATTAATTTTTTATCAAAACCCAAAATTAAAGACCAATAATTTAACGACTTTTTATTCCATTGACCTTCAGTAATTTTCAACGCCTCCTTTACTACAATACTTTTACCATATTTCATCATAATCCAATCAGTAGCCTCTTTATTACCAAAATTAAGAACCTGAGAAATAATTTTATTCCTGTCCCCAATTACATCAATTTTATCGGTATCATACGACCATAGTGCTAGTTTTACTGACTGTGGTAACATACCATATTATATCATTTTTATATCCTCTCCA
>JAVHRJ010000158.1:0-1087 GCA_036171595.1 Bacteroidales bacterium | reverse complement strand
TCTTCTTTTGATTTTATGGCATCAATAGTCACAAAAAATAATGAAATATATTCAAATCGACGAAACAGATGTAATAAAAGAATTGAGGTTGATGTTGTTTGATAAATTAAAATTGCAATAATTGTTGATATTGTTATGCTTATAAAATAGGCAAAAAATAAATAGGATATTTTTTGTTTTAGGATGGGGAATTTATTTTTTAGTTGCCATATAAACCAAATAAATACGGTGATTAAAATAACGATGTCCTCTAAACGTAAGGCGACATAAATCCCTGTAAAATTTAAAAGGGGAAATTTTGGATACAGTGGAATAAAAAGAATGAGAATCGCCAAAATGGGGCGAAATATGTTGAGACGATTAGACACGCTTGATATATTTATAAAGAATTAATTGTAAAAATCGATTGATTGAGATTAGTATATTAATAATTTTTTGATCAAATTTGGAACGATGCATTCTAAAAAATCCGATAAATCCTTGATATTCTCGATCAAAAATTATTTGTTTACTTTTTGATGAAGCACCACCCAAATGAATAATTTGAGGTCCGACTAAATACCAGATTTGCATTTTTGGATAATTTTTATGAATTCGATAACACATTTCCATTTCCTCACCATACATAAAAAATTCGGGATTAAATCCGTTTATTTTGTCGACCATCTCTTTTCGAAGAAGCATAAAGGCACCGGTAACCCAATCTTGGGCGTGATCGTTTAAATAATATTTATCGTGAGTATAAAAATCGGGTGAGTGGGGATGAAATGGTGGAATTAATTTATTTATTAAAGGTAAATCATCTAAGTGAAGTAAGAGCGTAGCCATGTTAAAAATATTGGGAAAATAGCCACCACTGGGTTGGATCGATTTATCTTTATTTAGTAACTGAGCAGTGCACCCATAGGCCTCAGGATGACTAGATAACCAGTCTAGTGATTGGGAAATAGCACTATGTAATATAATAGTATCGGTGTTGAGAAGTAAATAATAATTACCCTGGGCTATATTCATAGCTTGATTATTAGCCCGACCAAAACCAACATTTTCAGAATTTTGGATAATTTTCAATTTACAATTTACAATT
>JAVHRJ010000157.1:0-5369 GCA_036171595.1 Bacteroidales bacterium | reverse complement strand
TAAATATTAGAAACATGAAAAAAAAATCCCTATTATTGATAATAGCAATTTCAATTTACGCGATGTTTGCTATTGCTCAAAAAACTGGAACCTTCACTGATTCTAGAGACGGCAAAAAATATAAAACAATAAAAATAGGGGCACAAACCTGGATGGCAGAAAATCTTGCTTATAAGGCAAAATATGGTTGTTGGGCATACGATAACAATATAAATAATGTAACCAAAATTGGATATCTGTATAATTGGGAAACGGCAAAAAGCGCATGTCCAAAAGGGTGGCATTTGCCAAATGATGCAGAATGGAAAATCCTTATTGATTATTTAGGAGGAGAAAGTGTTGCAGGTGGTAAATTAAAAGAAACCGAATTAACCCATTGGACAAGTCCAAACATCGGAGCAACCAATGAAACTGGCTTTACAGC
The DNA here is from genome assembly GCA_036171595.1 of Bacteroidales bacterium. Taxonomy (GTDB): domain Bacteria; phylum Bacteroidota; class Bacteroidia; order Bacteroidales; family GWA2-32-17; genus GWA2-32-17. Next base: position 4,945 of record JAVHRJ010000157.1, on the reverse strand, counting down.
AATTCCAGGAGGATACCGCTACAATGATGGAACATTCAGCTTTGTTGGTATTTACGGGTATTGGTGGAGTGCGACTGAGGTTGATTCTATTAATGTTTGGAATTATGGCATATACAATAATTACGGTTATATAGTCAAGGGCCTCGGCAATAAGAAGGTTGGGTTCTCAGTTCGTTGCCTCAGAAATAATTAGACATAATAATTTGTTAACTTAAAAGCTTCTATTTGTAACAATTTTTCATACATTATCAATTGTAATGGAGTAATCATTAAATCAAAATTTAAAATTATAAAAAAAAAATCATTATTAACTTCAATTGCAATTTTTGTCTTTGCAATGATATCTATAGCTCAAGAAACTGGAATTTTAACCGATTCTAATGGTGGCAAAAAATTCAAAACAGTAAAAATTGGCAACCAAACCTGGCTGGCAGAAAACTTGGATGTAAGCACCTTTAGAAATGGAGATGTTATACTCGAAGCTAAAACAAAAGAAGAATGGCAGAAAGCCTATGAATCAAAGAAACCGGCTTGGTGTTATTATAATAATGATCCATCCAATGGTGCAAAATATGGTAAAATTTATAATTGGCATGCCGTAATCGACGAAAGAGGTTTGGCTCCTATAGGCTGGAATATACCCTGTGTATCAGAATGGAAAACATTAAATTTGGCATTTAAAGAATTAGGCGGCAAAAAATTGAAATCAACCAATGGTTGGAAAGACAATGGGAATGGAACAAACGAAAGCGGTTTTAATGCTCTTCCTGGGGGTATTCGCCTAGGGTCAACGGATGGTTATATCTTTATTGCTATTGGCAGCGAAGCGCATTTTTGGAGTTCAACTGGTGCCACAATTATGGGCTTTAATTATGGAAATGATTACGAACTGAAATACGATGATGACTATTTAAGAGACAATATGCATGATCAAGAAGGGTTATCAGTTCGTTGTATTAAAGAATAAATGAATTCCATAAGTTTATAAGCTGTAACAGCTTACAAGTTCCACACCAGCTAGTGCATTTGCAACACAAATTGCAAACCTTTTTGCAAATGTGTAAACGATGGGTGGAGCATTATATAAAGAGGTTTGTAGTTTGAAATTAAATCGTATTTTTGAAAATAATTTTCGAATAATACTAAATGTGCAAATTGTTTTTATTAAATATTTATTGTATTATTTATTATAATAAAACAAACACTGATAGTTATTAAAAAGCTTTCCATTAATTAATATTTTTTCTGAATACTGGGTTGGATTACCAAATGAATTATTACCAAATGATGATTCAAGATTTTTAATTACTGTATTAAATAAATCAAATAAAATTGTATTTGATTTTGTTTTTTCTCCTTTTAAATCATAAACATTTGTTAATAGTATTACATCGTACCATTTTCCATCAAATGGGTCATCATAATTCATTTCGTCCCATGATTGAGTGAGTTCAGTTTTAACTTTATTCTGTTCGTTGTAAGTATAAATAATTTGTGACCAATTTTTCCATTCTACATCATAATCCATATTCTGTTCTATAATAGATGAGAGATTTCCTAAACTAACATAATTATAAGAAGTTATTGAGTAATTAGTCCAAGAATTGTAAATAAATTGTTTTACAATTTCTGAAGTTATTTTTCCATATTCATTAAATGTATATGTGTAAATAAAGTTATATAAAGTATCAGAACTAATTCCTTCTCTATTTTCAGTTTTATTCAGGTCTATGGTAACTTGTGTTAATTTATTTCCTTTTGCATCATAGGTCTTGATAGTTTTTAATTTCCCTATTTTTATAAATGCAGGAGTAATTCTAATATAAGGAGGATCGTCAAAATTTAACTTTTTCTCTGGAATGCTATCCCAAGACTCAATCAACTCTTCAATTAAATTTCCTTTAACATCATAATTAAAAGTAGATATTTTTTTATTTGTTATACCTTTATTTTTATAAGCATATTCTTTGCTTTCATTAATCCAGGACTGATCTGTTTCTTTAACAAGTAGCTTATTTTCATTAAATTCTAATAAAGACATTGAAATTGTATTATAATTATTTGTTATAGTATCTGTTTTTTGATAAATAATACTATCCAACATTTGATTAGAATTATTAAATTCAATTTCTATAGGAGATTCAATGCAACACAATTGCTTTTTAGTTTGCGCAAATGTATTGCTTGTTTTTGCAATAAATACAATTGTTAAACTAAGCAAAACAAGTAATTTAAGAGTTTTTTTATTCATTGTTTTTTGAGATTTAGAATATTGTTAAATATACTAAAATTTGATCACTTATAAACATTTTTTTATTTGATTAAATTAATTTCAAAGATATTACTAATTTTCATCTCATTAAAATTATTTAACGGGTATTAAATTGTCCTTTATTAGCATAATATTTTTAATAATAACATTACTGCATCATAAAAGTATTGTGATAATAATTAGGTTTATAAATTTTATCTACTATTTATTAGATAAGAATAAATTAATAAGCTTGCAGTTTGAAATTAAATAGTATTTTTGAAAATAATTTTCGAATAACATTAAAGAATTAATACTGTTATTAGGATATTTTAAAGAATGAGTTTTTTAGAACGTACCTTCAAATAACAAAATACAAAATTACATGACTAATTTTATTCGTAAAATCATTTTTTTAATTTTTATTCTTAAGAGTAGTTTTTTGTTTTCACAAGTCGTTTTTCCCAAGGATTTTGAACAGAGAATGGAGAAATATGGCGTAAGTCTAACACCATCTTTTTTTACAACACAAGCAGATGTGACTCTCAAAGGATTCAAAATAATGGAAGCATCAGGCACTCCTGTTTCCTCAAAGTTTTTTATGCTAAAAAACAAAAAAGAAAAAATGAATATTGGGTTTTATATTGATACTTGTAAAAACCCATATAACCTACTAGCAGAAGTAAAAAATGATTTTCCTGTTTTATTTGGATTGGCAGAAAATCAAATAGAAGAAGTAAAATACATGAACGAATGGAAAATGCTGTTCAACTCTGACGAAGTAGTCATATTAAGACCAACTCAGGGACAAAAAATACTTACCCCCTTTAACGAATATGATAATATGTTTATTTGCTGTTGTTATAATCACAACAAAAAAGGAAAGTTATACTATATAGTTAATTTTAATGGTAATAGTGAACAGATGTTTAGCAAGTACATGGAAATAATGATGAGTTTCTCATTTAATCCTCATCTTAGTAACCAGGAAATGAAACCTGAATTAATTGTTCAAACAGGGTCTAATGATTATATTATTTCTTTAGCTAGTAGTTTGTCAGGTAAATTAATGGCTTATGCTGGTGGTGAAGGAACAATAAAAATTTTATTGGGTGATGGAAGCAAGGAATTAAGAACTATACAAGCTCATTCCAAACAAATAAGAAAGGTAAGTTTCTCTAATAATGAACGAATGATCGTAAGTTGTTCGCTCGATTCGACTATTAAAATATGGGAAACGGAAACAGGTAAATTGATTGCAACGTTTCGTGGACATAATAGCCGTGTAAATAGTGTAAGTTTTTTTGATAATGACACTAAATTGATAAGCACAGCAAGCGATAGCACAATAAAATTATGGGATATAGAAAAAAAGAAATGTTATAAAACCATAGGAAAACTTAATGCAAAAGTTGCATTAATTGATATTCATCCTGTAATACAGAAAGCACTTATCAGCATTTTTGATGGCACAATACTTATTTTGGATTTGAAAACTACAGAATATAAAATTATTAAACCAAAGGCAGAAATGAAACAAATTACTGATCTTGCCTTTATATATAGCGATGTAATTGCACTTACTGATGGGGTTTCTGTTTTAATGTTTAATCCCGATTCAGGTGAATTACTGAAAACAATTACTAACGAAGAAGATTCTGGATTTGTGCAATTAGCTTATAGGAAAATTGCTGATAACAACATTAATCTTGTTATGCTAACAAAGCATGGATATATGAAGATTTATGATTATGCAAAGCATTCCATTGTTAAAACTTTTAAGTGTCCAGTGCCAAATTGGAAAGGCGATTTTTATGATGTTATAATAAATGATAAATACAATATGGTATATTACAGTTCCACTGCCTATTGTTTTACATACAATCTTGTAAACGAAGATTACGGATTTATTGGTGCGTCTGGTGACATTCCACAACATATAGAACCAGATTTGAATAAAGACTTTATTACAATTCATTACCTTGACCAATACGCTTTGTTTTCTTTAAAAAATGGAAGAATTACATGGACTCCTGATAAATCTGTAATCAAAAATAATAAGTTAGGAATTGCCAATAAATATAATGGTCATATTTTATCATTATCGACTAATGGACAAATAGTTGCTTTTGATTATTCCCAAAAGAAAGCGACATATAAGTTTACACCTATTTCAACACCAGTAAGTTTTGTTGCCATTCAAAATGATTCTACCGTTTTGTATAGAACAAATGACAAACAGATTTATTTGCATTATAAGGGAAATAAGCAGGATAAATTAATAGCTTCTGATTACAATATGAAGCATAACATGATTGCATCTATAAGAGATACTTTTCTACTTGTTCAAGAGAAAGAAAATATTTATTTAAAAAATGTATTTAACGATAAAAAAATCCTTCTTCAAAAACAAAATACTTATTTGCCAGTTTTGCACTTTAGTATAAATAAGAATGCAATTGCATTATTAACAAATGATTCTATTGTAAATATTTTCGACAATGCTACTCTGAAGAATATTAAAAATATTGATATTACTAAATATAACATTATACCAAAGTATATATATCTTAACCCTGTTAAGACTGAAATTGCAGTTGTTACTTATGATTCACAGGTGTTGATTATTGATTATTTGTCTGAAAAGTTGATTAACCAATTTAAAGCCGATAAACAAAATATGTTTCCTTGTTT
>JAVHRJ010000156.1:4939-22819 GCA_036171595.1 Bacteroidales bacterium | reverse complement strand
TTGGATTTGTTTTAGTTTCTGAAGCCGAGGCGTACAAAACAAATTTTTCTAATCTGCGTTTAGATCGTAATAAATTTACTTCTGCTTTAAAGTCATTATTAACAACTGATAAAAGATTAATTGGAAATGGTGATTTTTTATCTTTTAATAGAATTGCAAAATCTAATAGTTTTTCTAAATTATTTATATTTGAAATAGAAATAAGTATGTTTTCTTGTTTTGAATATTCATTAGTTTCTTTTTCTACATTATCACTTTTCTTGCTTGCAATTTTTTTTGCTGCGTTTTCAGTTACAAATGAAGCAACAATACAAGTTATTAGAATTAAAATGATTGTGCCATTTAATATATTATTATCGATAATTCCAGCTTTATAACCTACAGTTATAACAGCAAGTGTGGCAACAGCATGTGAGCTACTTAATCCAAAAATTAAATTTCGTTGGTCGTTTGAATATTTAAAAACTTTTTGTGTTACAAATGCAGCTAACCATTTTCCAAAAATTGCTACAACCGATAAAGTTATTGCAATAAATATTGCAAACGGTCCATTAAATAGAATTCTAACATCTACCAACATGCCAACACTTATTAAAAAGAATGGAATAAAAAGAGCGTTACCACTAAATACTAAGCGGTTCATAAGTGCCGATGATTGTGGTATTAATCTATTTAATACAAGTCCCGCCATAAATGCTCCTATAATTGGTTCTAAACCTGCTGTTTTTGCTAAAAATGCTGATAAAAAAACAATGGATAAAACATATACAAAATGCGACATTTTTTCGCCTTCAGTTTTTGTGAAAAACCATTTTGTAACTCGAGGAATTATAAAAAAAAGTATAAATGAAAAAATTGTTACTGAAATTAAAAGGCTAATCCAAAAATCGGTTGTTAAACCGCCTGAATAAGAGCCAACTATAATTGCAAGAATAATTAAAACAGCAGAGTCTGTAAAAATTGTTCCTCCAACTGTTGTTGCTACTGCCTGGTTTTTGCTTATTCCAAATTTAGATACTATTGGGTATGCTACAAGTGTGTGAGTTGAGAACATACTTGAAATTAAAATACTAGCAGAAATGTCATATCTTAACAAATAGTAACAAACTGGAATTCCAATTGATAATGGTATTAAAAATGTAAAAATTCCGAATCCAATGCTCTTATATTTATTCTTTTTAAATTCAATAATTTCGAGTTCTAAACCTGCAATAAACATAATATAAAGCAGTCCTATTGTTGAAAATAAATCTATTGCAGAATTCTTTTCAATAATGTTAAAGCCATTTGGACCAATAATTACTCCTGAAATTATTAGTCCTATAATTCCTGGAATTTTTAATTTACGCAATATTATTGGTGATAATAATATAATAAATAAAAGCAAGGAGAATATAAGCACCTGATTTTGAAAAGGTAAGTTAAATTCTTTAATAGCTTCGTTAATGAAGTTTACATTCATTTGTAAATGGGAAATATTCTTTTGCAAAGTTATAAATATATTTCCCAAATGTATTTGATTCTAAAATTCGAAAAATTCTTGAAGAATTCTGTGTTGTAATTGCTATATGTGAAATATGTTAACTACAAAAAATTTAAAAAGTTTTTTGTTTAGATAATTGATTAAAATAATCCTTTTGAATTTTTTTCGTTTAGTCTTTCAATTTCTTTTTCTTTTTTGGTTACAGATTTTCCTTTATTAAATCGGTAGCTAATTTCGAGCATTAATATATTTTTAAGAATATCTATATTATTCCACTTGTTTTCTATGTAAGTGTCAGTTTTTATGTAACTTCCCTGATTAAAATCGACTCCCCAGGTTATTGGTGTAAAATACAATAACATAATGCTCAATTTTTCTTTAAAAAAAGGTTGCTGAATAAATATTATCCAAAAGTCATTATCGCCTTTACTATATCCTTGTGCACTTATATATTTTCGCATATTGTTTTGATATTGAAAACCAGCAACCGTTTTTGATTTTTGACTTTGATAAATAAATTGGCTTGACATTGACCAGTCATTAATATTATTAGTTTTATTATTATAAGATATGCTGCTATTAAAAAAATCGAAACTTGATTGTAAAAAAAGACTTTTACCAAAAGGAATGGTGAAACTAGTTTCAACTCCATAATTTTTATAATTTCCGGCATTACTATAATTGTATTCAAAAATACTATCAGGTCTTAAATTTCCAATTTCAGTAATATAGTTATTAGAGAAATGATAATATGGTTCAATAGATATTAAACCTTGTAATATTGTAGTTTGTAACGAAATTTTATTTGTTACTTCTGGACGTAGTTTAGGGTTCCCAGTTCTTACGCTTTCCATATCAATTAAATAAGTGTATGGATTTGTTTGACTAATGTTAGGATAGTTGCTTCCTGCTCTATATTTTGCTTTAATATCAAGCATTTTTGATACATTATATTTTATATCGGCATAAGGTTGAATAATCAAAAAATATTTTTTTTGTCCATCTGCATTTGGAGAACTTGTTTCGGTAGCTCCACCTATTTTTATTTTTAATTTTTCGTTAAATTTTAATGAGTAATATGAATAAAATTTATGCCGAATATCTGTGTATTTAAAATTACTAAATATTGTATCAACATTAAAATTACTTTTTAGTTGCTCCCATGTGTTTCCATAACCAATTTGAATGCTTGTTTTATTATTAAAAGTATGTAGATATTCTAGGTAAAATTTTGTACTATTTTTTTTATCCTTTCCTTCTTCATTTCTTTTGTATATTAATTTCTCTGTATATTCGTTTAAATAATTATTAGTGTAGTTTGAAAAAGTAAAGTTTGAGTTTATAATATTATTTTCGTTTAATTTACCTTCATAAAATAATGAATTATATGAATTAATATTATTTGATGTGCTCTTTGTTTCAGAGCTGAAATTTTCAAATACACTATCATTTTTACTATTCGAAATCATATATAACTCATCTGTAACATTATGTTTTAATGGTTGTGTTATTAGCATACTTTCGAAACTTATTGTATGTTTTGGGTTAATATAATAATCGGCACCTATTGTATAATTGTTATAAAGCTGTTTTACTTTTGTATTCATATCATTGTTATAAATCGGATTTCGTTCAATTACTAGTCCATTATTATATTCTTTCTTTCCAGTAGTAATTAAATTAAAATTATTGTAACTGTTGTTATATTTACCATAAATATTAACTTTATTGTAAACATAATTAAAAGTAGAAGATATATTATTTTGAACAGGGATATACTCTTTTTTAATTGCGTCGGGGTCAAACATCGATCTATCGCTTAAAAAAATCTCGGTTCCTTGATAATCTTTTTTTAAAATAATGTTTATTACTGCAGAATATCCTTCGAGTGCGTATCTTCCGCCAGGGTCGCGTATAACTTCAATCTTTTTTAATCTTTCGGGCGATAAATTTTTAACATATTCTTGATCTTTTTCTATCCCGTCAACTAAAATAATTACTTTTGAGTCGTTATCAACTTTTATCGAATTATTATATCTATCGTAATCAACTCCAGTCAGTTTATCTAAAACTTCTTTTGTGTTAGAAGTTCCTGATTTCATTTTTTCTGTAACAACTTGCACATCACGGTCAATTTGGCTTTCTCTTGAATTTTCTGTTATCGATACTTCATTTAAAGAATTTACATTTGGCTCGAGTTTAAAAACGCCAATAAATTTGTTTTGTGATATTGTAAAAAAATCGGAAGTGTCAGAATTGTATCCAATAAAACTAAATATAAAGCGGTAATATCCGCTGTTTAAAGAAATTGAAAAAAAACCTTTGTTATTTGTTACGCCTCCAGTTATAAGACTATCTTTAGCATTAAATACAGAAATATTACAAAACTCTAAAGCGTTTTTTGTCAGGTTATCTTTTATTTGTCCGGTAACTTCTAATTTATTTTGAGAAAAAGCAAAATTTAAATTCAAAAATAGTATTAATAAAGTAATAATATGTTTCATTATTTATGTGTAATTCTTGAAAAACCAATTTTGCCAATTCTTAAAGAAAAACGTTTTACGTGTTTTTTCTCATCAATTTTATTGTCAACCTCAATTTGACTACCAGTAATATAATTAATTCCGTTAGTACTTGCTTTTATTATATCCCACATTGCAAAATTCTCATTGCTACTTGCAGTTATTAATTCATAAGGCACGTTGTTAATCATATCGCTAAAATGTGAATATTTCGAATTTTTGAATATAGCATTTAAAGTAGTGTCAAGAGATTTGTTATATGTATTATTATTAAAAGTTGCAATATTTTTATTCGAATTTTCTTGTGGTAATTTTATGTTTTCAATAATTGTAATATTGCTATCTATAATTTTAATATTATTTACAAAAGCAATATTTGAAATGGTATCTTTACTTAATAATTTATTGTTTATATTTAATTTATTTTGTATTTTGTTATGCTTTTTTACTGCAAATAATTTATTGTTGGGTTTAATATTATTAATAAAGTTGTTATTTAAATTATTTGTTTTAACAATATGTTTTGAGTTAGCATAATTTTTTTTGTTTTCGTTGATACTAAAATTAAATATTTGATTGAAAATTAAAAGTAATATGGCTGCTGCTACTGCTACTGAGGATATTCTGAAAATTGTTTTGTTAAATAAATTAATTGTTCTTCTTTTTAATGCCGATTTATTTGAAAAAACTATAGTATTATCGGGTTTTAATAATGTAAGTTTAAAAAGATTTAATTCTTTTTGAAGTTCTGGATGTAAATTTAATTGCTCATTAAGTACTTTCTCTTCATTAGTTGTAATATTATTTTCAATTTTTTTTATACAAAGCTCATAAAATACTTCTCGATTAATATTATTGTATTTCTTTTTTAAACTATTTTTTTTATTAAAAGTTATTAATTCGGGTTTTAGTTTTATTTCTTTTGCTAAATTTAATTCATTTTCAAGGTTGGGATTTTCTGTCAAAAAAGCCATCAATTCGAGCATGTCAGAGCTAGATAATTTGTTATCGATATAATCGATAAAATATAGTTCGTAATTATTTAAATTAATTTTTTCCATTTTTATACTAAAACTGAAATATTCCCAATATATTCTTTTAAAAAAACTCTAGCTCTATAAATATATACTTTAACTTGTGCTTCTGATAAACCAGTTATTTCTGAAATTTCATCATAAGAATAACCTTCGTAATCTCTAAGTAAAATAACAGAACGCTGGTCGTCTGGAAGCTTTGCAATTGCTTTATTTAGTATCTCACCAATATCAGAATAACTTTTATTTGTTGAATATTGCGATTGGTCGGTATAGTCAAAATTTACTATTTTTTTATTTTTTCTGATATTGTCAATCATTGTATGATAAGCAGTTGTAAAAATATATGATTTTACTTTTTCATAATTAACATTTTTTATATTAATCCATAGCTTTTCGTATGCATCCTGAATAATATCTTTAGACTTTTCAGTATCTTTAATATTTTTGAGAATAAACCGATAAACCCCATCGGAGTACATGTCAACAGACTTGTTGTATTCTTCAGTCGTCATTTATTAAGTTTAAATTCTGCAATATGACGCACAATGTAATAAAAAGTTACAAAAAAATATTTTTAAGATTATTTTTGGAAATAAAAAAAAAGTTCTACCTTTGCACTCCTAATTAAAAGGAAGTTCTTATAAAAAATGGCCCGTTCGTCTAGGGGTTAGGACGTCAGGTTTTCATCCTGGAAACAGGGGTTCGATTCCCCTACGGGCTACAAAATTATTTTAAAAACAAAAAATTATGGCAAACCATAAATCATCGGAAAAACGTATTCGTCAAACAGAAGCACGTCGCGAAGAAAATAAGTATTATGCTAAAACAACTCGTAATGCAGTAAAAAAATTACGCGATACTAAAGACAAAAAGGAAGCAGCAGACCAACTTCCTAAAATTTCTGCAATGTTAGATAAGTTGGCTAAAAAGAATGTTATTCATAAAAATAAGGCTGCTAATTTAAAGTCGAGTCTTGATTTACATGTAAATAGTTTAAAATAAAAATATTTATCATATAAGTTTAAAAAGTCTTTCTATTTTTGGGAAGACTTTTTTTATGGAACAAAACGACAAAACAAGTATTAAAAATTGGGCAAAAGAAGATCGTCCTCGCGAAAAACTTCTTTTAAAGGGGACTAATAGTCTTTCGCCAGCCGAATTATTGGCAATTTTAATTGGAAGTGGAAACAGAAATGAATCGGCCGTTGATTTAGCTAAAAAGATTCTACAATTAGCTAACAATAATATTAACGAACTTGCAAAATTTGATATTAACACGCTAAAAAAAATAAAAGGAATTGGCGAAGCAAAAGCTATCACAATAGTTGCAGCATTAGAATTAGGACGAAGAAGAAAATTAGAAGAAGCTGTACAAAAAAAATCTTTTACATCAAGTAATGATGCTTTTGAGTTTTTTCAACCAATAATTGGCGACTTAAAGTATGAAGAATCGCATTTTATTACTCTAAATCAAGCAAACAAAATTATTGCTCACCATAAAATTGGGCAGGGCGGAATTGTTGGTACAGTAATGGATCCGAGAATAATTTTAAAACAAGCATTAGCCGACGAAGCTGTAAATATTATACTAGCGCATAATCATCCGAGTGGAAATATTAAGCCAAGTGACGCTGATAAAAAAATAACTCAAAAAATAAAAGAAGCTGCAAAAACTATGGATATTTTATTAATTGACCATATTATTGTTACTCAAAATTCGTATTTTAGCTTTGCCGATGATGGAATTTTATAATTAATAAAATAAATTAAAAATGTTATTAGTTTATTCAGAATTTAATAGTTCGCGATTACATTATATTTTAAAATTTATTTTGGGTTCGTTAATGGGATATAATTATAAAACAACTAACAATAAACAAGAATATATAAATTTTAAAGGGGCAAAAATTAATTATTCATCTGATAGTAATTTAAATGGAATTTTAATTTGCCCTTCTAAACTTCTCTTTTCAAATAAAGTTGAAAGTTTTAAACCTGATATTACTGCATCGAACTGGGGAAATATAATATTTGCAAACTCTTTAAATTCAGAAATACCTTTTGATATTTTTTCAGCATCATTTTTTTTGTTGAGCAGATACGAAGAATATTTGCCATTTAAACCCGACGAGCATAATAGATATTTACCCGAAGAATCAATTTCGTTTAAAGCAAATTTTATTGATAAACCTATAATTAACATTTGGGCAAAAAAATTATTTAAAATTATTAATTCAGCTTTTCCTGAATTAAAATTTAAAAAATCTGATTTTGAATTTATATCAACCTTAGATATTGATAATGCATTTGCTTACAAAGCAAAAGGTTTTTTTAGGAATATTGGCGGTTTTACAAAATCTATTTTAAGTGGAAATATTTATGATGCAAGCAATAGAATAAAAGTATTAACAAATAAAATATCTGATAACTACGACAGTTATAATTTTATTCGCGAAGTACATATAAAAAATAACATAACGCCTAAAATTTTTATTTTATCTGGTAAATACGGGAAATTCGATAAAAATGTAAAACTTAATAATAAATTATTTATTAATAAAATAAAAGAACTTGCAAGCTTTTGTGAAATAGGAATTCATCCGTCTTATCAATCAAATTTCAGCGATAGTTTAAAAAATGAAATTGAAAATTTAGAGTCGATAATTGAAAAAAAAATAACGATATCGCGACAACATTATTTAATGTTAAGTATGCCTAAAACTTATAGAAAGTTAATTAATTTGGGCATTAAAGAAGATTATTCGATGGGTTATTCGAGCATTATTGGATATAGGGCAGGCACATGTACCCCATTTAATTTTTACGATTTAATGTTTGAAAAAGAAAGCCAACTAAAAATTTATCCTTTTGCTTTTATGGAACGCACTTTACGCCAACATTTGAATCTTACACCTATTGAAGCAGAAAAAACGATTTTAAAAATTATTGATGAATTAAAAAATTTAGATGGGATATTTGTATCTTTATGGCACAACGAATCGCTCGGTGATGTTGCTTATTGGAAAGGATGGAAGTCGGTTTACGAATACATTTTTAATTTAACAAAGTGAAAATAGAATATATACAAAATAAAAATATTGATTATAAAAAGTGTGATGATTGTATTAATAAATCTATTAATGGAAATTTATATGCGTTTTCATGGTATTTAGATATAGTTTGTAACAATTGGGATGCACTTGTTTATAATAATTATGAAACAATAATGCCACTTACATACTCATCGAAAATGGGTATTTCGTATTTGTCGCAACCTTTTTTTGCTCAGCAACTAGGAGTTTTTTCAACAAAAACAATAGGCACAACAATTTTAAATGAGTTTTTCAAAAATATTCCTAGTTCTTATAAATATATAGAAATAAAAGTAAACAAGTTTAATGCTTTTAAATCTAACGAAATAACATTATGTAAGAATAATAATTTCGAACTCGATTTAATTTCGACTTATAAACAAATTTCAAAAAAGTTTTCTGAAAACACAAAAAGAAATATTTCAAAATCAAAGAAAACTGGATTGCAAATTATTTCGAATAGTTGTTCCGTTAATGAGTTTGTAAGTTTTATAAAAAAAAATGTAGGTGAAAAAGTTACAAATTTACCTTCATCTAAGTATAATGTTATTAGAAAAATTGTAAGTTTTGTTTTACATAATAATTCTGCCGAAATTTTATCGGTTTATAATGATAAAAATGAATTAATTGCTACTGCATTTTTTGTGTTTTCTCATAAAAAAGCAATTTATCTTTTTGCTGCTTCAACTTATGAGGGTAAAGAAAAAAGAGCAATGTTTTTAATTATCGACGAATTTATTAAAAAACATTCAGAAAATAATTTAACTTTAGACTTTGAAGGTTCTAATATTAATGGACTATCAAGATTTTATAAAGGATTTGGAGCAACTAATTGCGAATATTTAACTATTAAGCAAAACCGTTTACCATTTCCACTAAAACTTTTAAAAAAATAATGCCATGGAAATTAAAATTATTAGCGAAAAAAACACGATTTTAAATCAATTTATAGCTGAAATTAGAGACGAAAATGTACAGCGTGATAGTATGCGTTTTCGTAGAAATATGGAACGTATTGGCGAAATAATGGCATACGAAATTAGTAAGCAACTACAATATGAAGAAAAAGAAGTTGTTACACCACTAGGAATTGCAAATGTAAGTGTACCCTCGGAGAAACCGGTTTTAGCAACTATTTTACGTGCAGGCTTACCTTTGCATCAAGGACTTTTAAATTATTTTGACAATGCCGATAGCTCATTTATTAGCGCATACCGAAAATATAGTAAAGACGGTTCTTTTAATATTGAATTAGAATATATTACTTGTCCAAATTTAGATGATAGAACATTGATTTTATGCGATCCAATGCTTGCAACTGGCTCTTCAATGGTTTTGGCTTACAATTCACTTTTAAAAAACGGAAAGCCACTTCGTACGCATATTGTTACAATTATTGCTTGTAAAGATGGCGTAAATTATATGAAAAAACATTTGTTTGGGAAAAATGTAACGCTTTGGGCTGCAGCAGTTGACGAAGAACTTACTGTAAAGTCGTATATTATTCCAGGGTTAGGCGATGCTGGCGATTTAGCTTATGGAGTAAAAGATCATGGTTAATAAATAAATATACATTTATTTTATATTTTGTTATAACTAAACAATTTAATCGACGCCAAAATTTTTTATTATAAAATAATTTTTATTAATTACATGAAACAAAATGCAACATTAAAAGAAAAGCTAAAATATGCTTTTGATAATACAATGACAGCTGGAACAATGTCGTTAATTATTTGGTTGGGAATACTTTCAGCAATTGTTGTTATTGTTGCTGCTGTTGTGCTCGTTGTTACGGGAATAACTCCGGTATATAATACAGAAATTAGCTTTTACGAAGCATGTTGGCAAAGCCTTATGCGTACTATGGATTCTGGAGCTGTTGGAGCAGATCAAGGTTGGAAATATAGAGCAATAATGCTAGTTGTTACACTTGGTGGAATTTTTATACTTTCAACATTAATTGGAGTTTTAACATCTGGTATTCAAACTAAAATTGAAGAATTGCGAAAAGGTAAATCAAAAGTTTTAGAAACAAATCATACTCTTATTCTTGGCTGGTCAACAAAAGTGTTTTCAATTATTTCTGAACTTATAATTGCAAACGAAAACCAAAAACGACCTCGTATAGTTATTATGGCCGATAAAGATAAGGTTGAAATGGAAGACGAAATAAAAGCAAATATTAAAAACACCAAAAACACAAAAATTATTTGCCGCTCTGGAAGTCCATTAAATCTACAAGATATGGATATTGCAAATCCAAACTCAGCCCGTTCAATTATTATATTATCACCTGAAAATGATAATGCCGACACTTATGTTATAAAATCGATGTTAGCTATAACAAATAACCCTAATAGAAAAACTAGCGATTATCATATTGTTGCCGAAATAAAAGAGGAATCGAATATGGAAGCAGCAAAGTTAGTTGGAAAACACGAGGTAGAATTAATTCTTTCGCCAGATATTTTAGCACGAGTTACAGCTCAAACATGTCGTCAGTCGGGTTTAAGCGTTGTTTATACAGAGTTGTTAGATTTTGATGGTGTTGAAATTTATTTTAACGAAGAACCAAAATTAATAGGAAAAACTTTTAAAGAAGCACTTTTAATGTACGAAGAAAGTGCATTAATGGGAATTATGTTTGCCGATAAAAAGGTTGCTATAAATCCACCAATGAGCACAGTAATAAATAAAGGCGATAAAATAGTTGCTATTTCTGAAGATGATGATACTGTTGTTTTATCTGGTAAAACTGATGTTGTAATTAACGAAAGCATTATTAAAAGCGGAAAGCCAGAACCTAAAATTGTTGAAAAAACATTAATTCTTGGATGGAATAATAAAGGAACTTCAATAATTAAAGAAATTGATAATTATGTTTTAGACGGATCAAGTGCGTTAATTGTTTCAGAAACTGATTATACAAAAATTGAATTAGAAGAATTACAACCGATATTAAAGAATCAAAAAGTTGAGTTTTTACATGGAAATATTATTGATAGGAAATTTTTAAATTCATTAAATGTCGAAAAATATAATCATATAATTATTTTATATAATGCAAATATTCAAGATATACAGGAAGCCGATGCTAAAACTTTAATTTGTCTTTTACATCTTAGGAATATTAGCGAAATTAAAAAAATTGATTTTAGCATAGTTAGCGAAATGATTGATATAAGAAATAAAGAACTTGCCGAAGTAACTAAAGTTGATGATTTTATTATTGGCGATAAATTAATAAGTTTGTTTATGTCGCAAGTTTCTGAAAACAAATATTTAAAACCTGTATTTGATGACCTATTTGATGCAGATGGCTCCGAAATTTATGTTAAACCTGCATCAGAATATGTTGAGTTGGGTAAAGAGGTTGATTTTTATACTGTAACCGAGTCGGCTGCACGCCAAAATCAGGTTGCAATTGGTTATAAAATACATGCACTACAACATGCTTCCGATAAAGGCTATGGTGTTGTAGTAGATCCCAAAAAATCCAATAAAATAACTTTTGTAGAGAATGATAAAATTATAGTAATTGCCGAGGAGTAAAGAGTATTTAAAGTTTTAAGTGCCTAAATTGCCTAAAGTACTTAAGATACTAAAGGCAATTTCTCTATTCCATCGAATTCATTAATTCGTCGGTCATTTCTAAATTATGAAAAACATTTTGCACGTCATCATCGTCTTCTAACTCTTCAATTAGTCTCATTATTTTTTGAGCAGTTTCTACGTCAACAGTTTTGTAATCGTTAGGAACTCTTTTAAGTTCTGAGTTTTCGGCTTCAACGTTTATTTCTTCTAATTTTTTCTGAACCTTACCAAAATTTTCTAAAGGACAGTAAATTGTAACAATATCTTCATCATCTTCAATATCATCAACACCAGCATCAATTATTTCTAATTCAAATTCGTCACGGTTTTTAATATTGCTTGAGGGTATAGTAAAAACTCCTTTTCTATCAAATAAAAAACTAAGTGAACCATTTGTTCCTAAATTTCCGCCACGTTTATTAAAAACTGAACGAACATTACTTACTGTACGGTTATTGTTGTCGGTTAAACACTCAACAAAAACAGCTACACCACCTTGAGCGTAACCTTCAAAAGTTGTTTCTGTATAATTGCTACCGTCAGCACTTGCTTTACTTATTGCACGTTGTATGTTATCTTTAGGCATGTTTACGCCTTTAGCATTTTGAATTGCCATACGTAAACGAGGGTTACTGTCGGGACTAGTGCCACTTTCTTTTACGGCAATACTAATTTCTTTAATAAGTTTTGAGAAAATTTTTGAGCGTTTAGCATCTGTTGCTCCTTTTTTTCTTTTAATGGTTGACCATTTATTATGACCTGACATAAGAATTTTATTAAGGTATTTTTTTGCAAATTTGCATTAAATTTTTCGATAGAAAAAAATATTTGTCGAAATTAAATATTGATTTTTTATTTTTATGAAATATTAATTTAAATATGCTTTCAAAATCACTAATAAAACTTGTTCGCTCGCTCGATCAAAAAAAATATAGAATTGATAATAAGTTATTTGTTGCCGAGGGAAATAAAATTGTTGAGGAAATAATTAAAAATAATTTGTCGGTTAAATATATTATTGCAACAAATGAATGGCTTTTAAAACAAGATAGTAAAATAAAAGCTGAGATTATTGGAGTAACTAAAGAAGAAATTCAAAAAATATCGTTTCAAAAAACACCACAAGATGTAATTGCTATTTGTAATATTTGTGATTATAAGTTAGATTATACAGAAATAAAACAAGATTTAACTTTAGCCTTGGATGATGTTCAGGATCCTGGAAATGTTGGAACAATAATAAGAATTGCCGATTGGTTTGGAATAAAAAATATTTTAGCGAGCCACTCAACTGCCGATGTTTATAATCCTAAAGTAATTCAAGCTACTATGGGTGCTTTTGCACGAGTTAAGGTACACTATGTTTTGTTGCCTGAACTATTGTTAAAATTAAAAAATGAATTTGATATAAATATTTATGGAACTACATTAAATGGCGAAAATATTTATACCCAGAATTTGAATAGTAATGGTGTAATTGTTATGGGAAGCGAGGGGAGTGGGATATCGCAACCTGTTTTGAAAACATTATCGGAACAACTTTTAATTCCTAACTTTTCTGATAATTTGCAAAAAAGCGAATCTTTAAACGTTGCAACCGCCACTGCTATTATTTGTTCCGAATTTAGGCGATAATTAAAATAAAATTAATGTTTTAAAATATTTGATTTCTGCATTTGCAAAATCCCAAAATTTCCTTTAGGTTTGTTAAATAAAACAGAAAAAATTAAACTATGAGTGAATCAATATTAAAAGCCTTAATGCGTTTATTTGCAATTATTGCCGATGTAGAAATTGGCGAAAATGGCGAAATTGTTAACCCAGGCAGAGTTGTAGTTGCTTCGTATTTAAAGCAACAATTAAATCAAGAATTGGTTGATGAATATTTAGCTTTATTTGACCAGTATATAGCCCAACATCATAATAAAAAAGGCAAAAAAAGGATGTCGGCAAATAGCGTTAAAGTTCTTGCAATTTGTTCGCAAGTAAACGACGAGCTTCGTCAAGAGCAAAAAATGCTAGTGTTGTTAAAGCTTTTCGAATTTATTAATCACGAAAGTTCTATTACCGAAGAAGAGTTAGAATTTGTAAAAACTGTTGCCGATACATTTAACATTAATCAACTCGAATACGAAAATTGTAAAGCATTAATTTTAGAAAAACCAGATAAAATTCCTTATAAACAACACTTACTTTTAATCGATAATAACAAAAATTTTGCTGAAAGCGAAGTAAAACATATTTATAACGAGCAATTAACAGGACAATTAGTTGTATTGCATATTGAAAGCACAAATATGTATGCTTTTGGTTATATAGGCGACGAAACTCTATATTTAAACAGTCAAGTAATTTTTCCAAAACGAGTTTATGTGCTTGTAAAAGGTTCGTCATTAAGAAGCCGAAAAACAAGTCCAATTTACTATAGCGACATTGTTGGAGCATTTTTAAGTCAATCGAAATCGGAAAAAATTATTTTTACTGCAAATAATGTTGAGTTTAGGTTTCCAGGTTCCGATAATGGTTTGCATTTCTTTAACTTTAGCGAAGAAACTGGTCAACTTATTGGAGTTATGGGAGGTAGTGGGGCAGGAAAATCAACTTTATTGAATATTTTAAATGGAAATATTCAACCTCAAACTGGCGAGGTTCTTATAAACGGACATAATATTTACACCGAAAAAGAAGTAATTAAAGGTGTTGTTGGTTTTGTTCCGCAAGATGACCTTTTAATTGAAGAGCTTACAGTTTACCAAAACCTTTATTATAATTCTAAATTATGTTTTAGTGAATATACCGAAAATCAAATAGATGAAGCTGTTACTAAGGTATTGCAAGATTTAGATTTGTATGAAATTAGAAATTTAAAGGTTGGTGGTCCATTAAATAAATTTATTAGTGGTGGTCAACGCAAGCGATTAAATATTGCACTTGAGTTAATTCGTGAACCAGATGTAATGTTTGTTGACGAACCAACTTCAGGCTTATCATCTATGGACTCTGAAATGGTAATGGACCTTTTAAAAGAAATTACTTTAAAAGGTAAGCTTGCAATAATTAATATTCATCAACCATCTTCAGATATTTTTAAATTATTCGATAAAATTTTAATTTTAGATAAAGGTGGTTATCCAATATATTTCGGTAATCCAACCGAATCTATTGTATATTTTAAAAAGGCAACAAATCATATAAACGCTAGCGAAAGTGAATGTAATACATGCGGTAATGTAAATCCAGAGCAAGTTTTGCAAATTGTTGAATCGAAAGTGGTGGATGAATACGGAAAATTAACAAAAAGCAGAAAAATTTCGCCAAAGGAATGGAATAAGCATTATTCTGAAAATATTGACCTTGATTTTAAAGTAAAACCATTTTCGACTAAAATACCAAAAAATAATTTTAAGATACCAAGCAAAATAAATCAATTTAAAATTTTTACAATTCGCGATGTGTTAGCAAAATTAACAAATCGTCAATATATTTTACTGAATTTTTTCGAAGCACCTTTGCTTGCATTTATATTGGGCTATTTTACTAAATATGTAGCTGGTGAAAAATATTTATTTAGCGAAAATGAAAATTTGTACGCTTATTTATTTATGGCAATTGTGGTTGCATTGTTTTTAGGGCTAACTGTTAGTGCCGAAGAAATTATTCGTGACCGAAAAATATTGCAACGTGAACGATTTTTAAGTTTAAGTAGATTTAGCTACATTAATTCAAAGGTGATGATAATGTTTGTATTATCGGCAATTCAAATGTTTACTTTTGTTCTCATAGGGAATTATATTCTTGGAATAAAAGGACTTACAATTAATTATTTTTTAGTTTTATATAGTACAGCTTGTTTTGCGAATATGTTAGGGTTAAATATTTCATCAGCATTGAACTCTGTTGTAACAATATACATATTAATACCATTTATACTTGTTCCGCAGTTGTTATTGAGCGGTGTTATAGTAAAGTTCGATAAACTTCATAAAACATTTGCATCTCATAAATATGTGCCTGTTGTTGGCGATTTAATGACCTCGCGATGGGCATTCGAAGCGCTTGCAGTTACTCAGTTTAAAGACAACAAATGGGAAAAAAACTTTTTTGAAATAGAACGAAAGAAAAGTTATGCAGAATTTAGGTTTAATTATTTAATTCCCGAATTAATAAATAAGCTTGATGGATGCGATAGATATTTAGCTAAGCCTACTCAAGAGGTTAATATGAATAAGAATTTACTAATTATTCATAATGAAATAGAGATTTTAGAAAAGAGTTTTTCTAAAAAAACATTTAAAAAATTAGATCAATTAAATAAAGCTAAGTTTAATTCTGATATTTCCGAAAATACGCGTAAATACTTAGAATCAAAGAAAAAATATTTCTTAAAAAAGTATAACGAATGCACTGTTGAAGGCGACAAAAGATATACTGAAATCTCAAAAAAATATTCAAAAGAAGAATTGATTTCATTAAAAGAAGATTATTTTAATAATAGCCTTTCTGAATTACTAACAAATAAAAATAGTTTTCAAACCGTTTTTGAAACTGATGATAGGTTAATTCAAATGACAAAACCTATTTTTAAAGACCCTGAATCGAATTATGGCAGAGCTCATTTTTATTCGCCATATAAATATTTGTTTGGTAAAAAAATAGATACTCTTTGGTTTAATATTGGTTTTATATGGTTTACAACATTGTTTATGTACATAATGTTAATATTTGATGGACTTAAAAAATTATTAAACATTGGCGATAAAATTAGCTTTAAACGAAAAAAAGAAAAAGATTAATCAATAAACTAAATTCCAAATATTAAATACCAAAAACGATAAACAAAGAACAATAATCAGAAATACATTGAAATTATTAGAAAAACCTTATTGTCATTTTGAGTGATTAGCGAAACATCTTTATTAAAATACAAAAACAGGAAATAGATTGAAATAAATAAAAATAATAAATTGAACATAGAACATTTCTGAACGTAGAACAATGAACATTTTTGAACAATTAACGATGAATATTTATGACAATTAGCGGTTTTACTATGGTGCGAAATGCCACCCGCTTTTATTTTCCTATAAAAGAATCGATATTAAGTATATTACCAATTGTAGATGAGTTTGTAGTGGCTTTAGGTAAGGGTTCTGATGATGATAAAACAGAAGAAGAAATTTTATCTATAAACTCACCAAAAATTAAAATAATTCATAGAGTTTGGGACGAAAAAAGATTTGCCGATGGAGCAATTTTTAAAGATGAAACAAACGCTGCTTTAGCAGAATGTAAAGGCGATTGGTGCTTTTATTTACAAGCCGATGAGGTAATACACGAAAATGATTTGCCATTAATACAAAACTATTGTGCAAAATATTTAAACAATATGAAAGTTGAAGGACTTTTATTTAAATACTATCATTTTTGGGGCGATTATAATCATCATTTACCTTATCATGGTTGGTGCAGAAATGAAATTAGAGTTATTAAAAATAATTGCAATATTGTTTCATATAAAGATGCAATTTCTTTTAGAAAAATTGATGATAGTAAATTATCTGTAGTTCCTATTGATGCTCATATCTATCATTATGGTTGGGTTAGGCCACCGCAAAGTATGAAAAGTAAAAAGAAAGAACAAGATTTAATTCATAGTGGGAAATCAACTGTAGCTAATTCTAATGTTGTAGATATTGGTTTCGATTATGGTCCATTAGGAAGAGTTCCTTTATTTAACAAATCGCACCCAAAAGTAATGGAAAGTAGAATTAAAGAATTGTTTTGGATAGATAAATTAAATTATACAAAGGTTTTTCCTAAAAACTATGTTTATAATAAACACGAAAAAACAAAATACAAAATTATTTCGTGGATAGAAAATAATTTATTTGGTGGCAGGCAATTGGTTGGGTTTAAAAATTGGAAAATTGTAAAGTGCTAATTTTTTAAATGTATTGAATTTAAATGGGAGTATTTGTAATTTACTAGCGTTGAAGGGAAATAAAAAGTTGCGTGTTAGCCCCCTAAGGGGAAGATTTGGTGTGCGTGAACAGATGCTGAAACAAGTTCAGCATGACGTTAATAGGTATGGGGTAGATGCTGAAACAAGTTCAGCATGACGAATTGGGTTATGGTTTAGCTCCCTTTAG
>JAVHRJ010000156.1:0-4839 GCA_036171595.1 Bacteroidales bacterium | reverse complement strand
TTTGTAATTGAGTAGATGCTGAAACAAGTTCAGCATGACGGTAATAGTGTTTGGGGTAGATGCTGAAACAAGTTCAGCATGAGTTTTAATAAAATATTTTGTTTACTGAAATAACATGTTCTACTCAATTAAAATATCGAGTAACTCGCCCAATTCTCTCATTTTATCGGTGTAACCTAATTTTTCGTACGATAAAATTAAGTTAGATGTTAATCTTTCAAGTGTTTGTATATTTCTGCAAGGCGAAAAATATTCTTTTTTTGATTCTAGCTTTTGTTGAACTATAAAATAATCTATTTCTTTTCGGCCAAAAACTGCCCCACGGTTAAAGGGATTTATATAAAATAAGACTGAATTGTCTGTATTGTCGCCAAAAGCATGAAAAGCGCTAACATTATCTACATAACATAGAATAAAATTTTTAGGTAAGTTTACTCCAAATATTGGAAGCTCCAAACGCTGTGCAACTGCCATATAAAGTATTCCAAGACTTACAGGATTTCCTTTTTTTGTTTCAAAAAGTAAATTCATGTATGCGTTTTGAGGAGAGTAGAAATTTGTATTATTTGGTGAGAACTTATAAACTTCAAAAAAGATATGATTTAAAACTCTTATTTTTTCGAGTGCTGTTAAGTTATCGTTAAGTTCAATCCAAACATCGTGTTTAATGTTTTCGATATTTTTTGAAATTGATTCCCATGATAAATCAGGGTATTGATATTTTGCAAGAATATAAGCACCATAAAAAATATCTTTTGCACCAGTTTGAACCCAATCTTTTAACTGGCTTTTTAATGCTGAAAATTGAATATTTTTAATAATATCTTCGATTCGTTCTTGAATCAGTTCGCTGAATGAACTTTCCCAAGCTTTTTCTAACTCGGGAACTATTTCTAATCCACGACCAATAAGGTTGTCGCGAACAAACCTAAAGATGGTTTCATCGGGGTCGTCTAATAATTTTATTTGCGATGATATTTCTTTATTAATCATATTGTTATTCAGTTAATTTTTGTAGTGTGTGTTCTACTAATTTTTTAACTATTGGATGATAATCTTTGCTATATGTTTTTGAAACTCTATTTGCAATTATTGCGCATATTGTTAGAGCATTATGCCCTAATAATTTCGAAAGTCCATAAAGTGCCGAACTTTCCATTTCGTAATTTGTTATTTTTTTATTTTCAAAACTAAATTTTTCAATTTTATTGTTTATTTCGGGATCGGCAATTGGAAGTCGTAACACTCTGCCTTGTGGCCCAAAAAAACCAGAAGCCGATATGTTAATTCCTTTTTTTAACCCTTTACCAAGTTTCTCTAACAATAAATTAGAGCAATCAATAACATAAGGTT
Organism: Bacteroidales bacterium; assembly: GCA_036171595.1. Lineage (GTDB taxonomy): Bacteria > Bacteroidota > Bacteroidia > Bacteroidales > GWA2-32-17 > GWA2-32-17. The sequence continues at coordinate 3,486 of JAVHRJ010000156.1, read as the reverse complement.
TTGGCAAAAGTGGATTCCAATTCATAAATTTTACAAACGCTTCTTCAAATTTTAAATCACAAATTTCATTTCTTCCTTGATAATAATTTAATAATCCATCAAACCCAATAGAGCTTTGCGAAACTAAAAAAGAATCAACTAATACATCGGCTTGTAAACCACCAGAAGTACCTAAACGAACAAAGTTTAATGTTTGATGTTCCGATTTAATTTGACGTTTTTTCAAATCAATATTTACTAAAGCATCTAATTCGTTTATAACAATATCAATATTGTCGGTTCCAATACCCGTTGATAAAACTGTAACTCTTTTGTTATTGTAAATACCAGTATGTGTATAAAATTCGCGATTTGAAATTTTGTATTCAATTTTAGAAAAATAATTACTTACCATTTCAACTCGTCCTGGGTCGCCTACAAGTATAATGTTTTCTGCAATGTGTTCGGGACGTAAATGAAGATGATAAATGCTTCCATCGGGGTTAATTATTAATTCAGATGGTTCAATTATTCTTGTGTTCATGTTTTAACATTTTAATATTTTTAATCAAAGGTAATAAAATCAAACTTTCATTATTTGTAACATTTACATTTTTATTAACATTTGTGTTGTTAAAACAAAATTAATATATGCATACTTTACAGGTTTCTATACTTATTAGGTTTTATACCAAAGTGAAATAATACTTAGTCCAATTTGTAAGCATCACACTACTCACAGTCATCCTGAGGTACTCGAATGATTCGCCCACAAACCCTCACGCATGTTTCGAGAGCCTCAACATGACCTTTTATTGGACTAGTATATAAATCATTTTGGTATTATTAAATAAAAAAGGTTCGTGTCTCCACGAACCTTTTTAAGTTTTTGTTATTTTTTATTGCATTACAAATGGGTAATCTACACCATTTACTGTTGCTATTGCATTAGGGTCGCAAATGCCAGCACCATAATTTATTGTTATTGATGGGTGAGTTGCTACAACTAATGTTAAAATACCTTGTTGTATCCAGCGACAACCAAATTGTGTTATTAATGGATTCGAATTATCAATTGTAATTGTGTATGTTGCTCCAGTAGTTGTGGTTCCATTTGCACTTCCTTTTGTGCTGAATTTATCGTCCCAAGGGTTTAACCAAGTTGGTTCGCCATCTAACCATTCTGTTGTACGGTCAGTTGCCCATGTGTGGTGAGTGCCATCGGGATGAGTAATTACACCATTTGTTACAACAACGTGATATGAAAGATGATTATTTGAGTTTCTACCGTTATTTGTTATTGTTTTTGAGCCTTCAACTTTATATCCATCAACATAATAATTGTCGGTTGTTACAGTTACAACTGTTCCAGAATCACGCATCCAGCCAGTAGTTGTGTATAGCACTTTTCCTTTACGTGTTCTGTAATCGTTACCTTGACAACCAGTAGTTCCAAAATCAACTGTAATATGTTTTGGCCATGTTGTTAAATCAAATTCGCCTTGCCCAAGTGTAATTGTTGCACACGACGACATAATACCTGCTAAAGATTTTTTACCGCCACACGAATCTTTAGTAACTGCCGAAGAATTATCGACTTGTTTGTAAACATCATCAAACATATTACTTGCTAAAGCATTTTCTGATGCTGCTGTAATTTCGTCGGTTGTTGGGTTTTCTTGTTTTGTTTCTTTCTTACAAGAAAATAAGGCTAGTAGGATTACTACTGTTAAAAAACTTAGTTGTTTCATAATAATTGATTTTTTAGTTTATATATTTATGACGTAATTGAATTTTATTTGGTTGCACACATGTTTATAAATTACTTATTGTAAATATGATAACAATATAATTTGTATTTTTCTTTTATAGTATTTGCAATTTCGTAATCTGTAGCATTTAGTAAATATTCTTTACTTAAGTTACACCATGCAATAAATTTAAGTGTTTCGATATTTTTAAGGCCTGTTATTTTTTCAACTATTTTAGGATTAAATTTTTGGTCAATTACAAACTGATTCCATTTGTCACTTTCTAATTCATGGTATTTGCGAATACTTTTTTGGTGTTTACTTAAATTGTAATATAAATATGAAATTGGGCTCGAAAGTGCAAAACCCAAACTTTTTACATAATCTTCGTTTTCGAGATTGTGAATTGTAGTCGGGTTTTTAAGTGTAATTCCGGGAATTGAATAAGTTTTATCTTCAATTTTTAATGCTAAAAATTTATTTTTAAATTGAGAATATGAAGAAAAAGGTAAAACTGTAACTTCTTGTAAAATAATAGTATCAGAAGTAATGCAATTTTCTATTTTAGTATTTTTAAAATTTTCAGCAACTAATAAAAATTTATTTTTATAACCAACAGCAGAAATTTTTATAATATCATCAATTTTGCCATAAATTGAAAATAATCCAAAAGAATCGCAAGCAGTTGCAAACCCCGAAGTTTCATTTATAACATGTGCAAATGAAATTTTTGAATTTGATTTACAATCAATAACATTTCCTTTAATCGCAAAATAGATATTGTTTTGGGCAATTAACTCAAATGTAAAAGATAAAAGAAAAAATGAGAATATTATTTTTTTCATTTTAACAAATTTACAATTAATAATTTTTAATATTTAAATAATTTTAAAAAATTAACAATTATTCGTTGGTTGCTTCTGGTGTACTGTTTATTATTGATTCAAAAATAAATTTAAGAATTAGTTCGTTTTTTTTGCTTATTAATGCATCTTTACCATCTTTTAAAAATACACGGATTCTAATTCCACGCTTTTCGTTTTCTTTAAGTTTGCCAATTTTTTCGGGTGAAATAGGGTTAAATTCTATTGAGTTTTTTTTTGTTGACCAAATTCCATTTAACATTGTTATTTTTAAATTTTTACCAATACTGTCAATTTCAATTCCACTCCAATTATAAACACCGTTTGTCTCTTCAACCTCTCCGAATTTTTTCTCGAACTCGTCTATAAAAAAATCAATGCTGTCGTTTACATCAATATACGATTCTACTTTATTGTCAAACAATATTACTCTATTTACAACAACTCGTAAACTGTCGTCTTGTGAAAATGTTTTCAACCAAAAAGAAACAAATAACAACAAAATAATTAATTTCATTTTTTTATATTTGCAATTAGTTATAACATTAAATCAAAAGTTTAAGACCTTTATTGTTAATTTCTTCCCAATTCTTTATCAATTTACATTCCTTTTTTAGTAACGAAAACATTATTGAATCTTTAAACGTTCCATCTATCAAAAAATTTTGTCGTAATAAACCTTCTTTTTTAAAACCTAATTTTTTATAGAGTTTAATTGATGCAATATGTTCGGAATAAATTTGGGCTTCAATTCTGTTAAGTTCAAGTTTTTTAAATGCAAACCAAAGAACCGATTGCATAGCTTCGGTCATAATTCCTTTTTGCCAATATTCTTTTGATAAAAATGTTCCAGCCGATGCGAATTTGTGTTTTGAGTCGGGTTGAAGCGAAAT
>JAVHRJ010000155.1:0-1095 GCA_036171595.1 Bacteroidales bacterium | reverse complement strand
CCCTGATGATAGGCAAATGGTTATTGACTTTTGGACTCGTCGTTCGAGAGGAGAAGATATACCAAGTAAGTATGAATGTAAATTAATAACAAAAGATGGACATTTGTTATGGTCAGAAATTTCTGCAAAGTTAATAGAGTTAAATAATAAGAAATATTTAATTGGTACAGCTTTTAATATAACAGAAAGAAAAAATGCCGAAGAATTGCTGAAAAATGCAAATTACGAATTAAAAAAATCTAAAGAAAGAGCTGAAGAAAGTGATAAGTTAAAAACTGCTTTTATTAATAACATTTCACACGAAATTCGCACTCCAATGAATTCTATTATTGGATTTGCTGAGCTATTAAATGATGAGGATTTATCTAAAGAAAAACGTTTACAATATATTGAATTTATTAATAATAGTAGTAATCAATTATTATCAATTATTTCTGATATAATAAGTATTTCGAATATACAGGCGGGTAAAGAAAAATTAAAAATTAAAGAAATAAATTTAAATATTGTTCTAGATAATTTATATAATCAATTTAATTTAAAATACAAAAGTAATAGTGTAGAATTACGTTTAAATAAAGCAATTAACGATGAGTTTGTTAAAATAAATACAGATGAAACTAAGTTAGTACAAGTATTGAGTAATTTGTTAACAAATGCTTTAAAATTTACTGAAAATGGGTATGTTGAATTTGGATATAAAATTGAATCAAATTGGTTGAATTTTTATGTAAAAGATACAGGTATTGGTATTGAAGCCGAGGCACACTCTAAAATATTTGAACGTTTTTCGCAAGCTAACCCAAGTATTTCTATAAACTATGGTGGCACTGGCTTAGGTTTATCTATATCTAAAAATTTTATTGAATTGATGGGCGGAAAAATATGGTTGAAATCGGCCTTAGGTGAGGGAAGTACGTTTTTCTTTACTATTCCATTTGAACCAGCTAAAAACTTTTCTGATATAGATAACAAATCAAATATAAATACAATAAATAAAACTTTTAAAACAATTTTAATTGCCGAAGATCAAGATGCAAATTTCATGCTTTTATCGGCAATGCTTTCAAAATCGAGCTTTAAAATTGTTCGTGC
>JAVHRJ010000154.1:0-5429 GCA_036171595.1 Bacteroidales bacterium | reverse complement strand
AATATGTTTGAACTTCTGTTGCGCTTTATCAAATAAAAAATATTTACGCCAAACACTCTTTCCAGCATCAATTGGTAACGAAAAATCAATAAATCCATCCATATTGTAATCGTAAAAATTAAAGTAAATTTCACCTAAAGCGATACCATCTTCTATATTCTCAAACTTATTAATTAGTTTATTATCCCTATAAATCTTAAGAGATTTAATTCCTCCATAATAGCCAATATTTTTAGAATAAGACATTTTATTATCCCAAACTACATCAAATAAATAGTTGTCAATTTTAAATTTTTCAGTTTTAGTTACGGTATAATGCTTTTGACTATCATCTTTTAACGTTACCCAATCTTTGCTATTAAAGTTTTGTGAATATCCAATAGAATAGATGCCAATTGATAGCAATAAGAATATTTTTTTCATACTATTTTGAATTAGTTAAACACTTGGCAATAGATAGCCGTTGTTTTGCATTATATTTTTAGTCAGTTAATAATTTTAAATTAAAATCTAAAGTAAAATTTTTACAATTTGGACAGTAATTATTTTTAGAACTAAGTTTTAAATCAAAGTCGTTAATAGTATTAGAATTATTGTTGATGTCCTTTAATTTTTCATCAGAATAAAAGAGATATGCTGAGTCTTTTTCTAATTCCTTATAATTTATATTTACAAATTCACCTGTTTCAATATTAATTGCAGGAACAGGACAATTAGTTTTAAAATCAAATCTATTCCCTCCAAACCTAAATTCATTTTCAAAATCACATAATCTGCATTTTGATGCGATAATATTTCCCATACTATTTTTAGTTAGTCATTTTTTACATTATGCTTAGTTTAGTTACGAGCTTTCTATTTTTTCCCAATTAGTTTGTCGTACCATTTCAGATTTTTAAGTCTTTCTATTTCCGCTTTATTTGTTTGATTTTCTATTGTTCTATTTGTTAATTCAGATTTTGTTCTGTTTAATTTAGTTACAAGTCCATTTGATTGGATTTGCGAATCGGATAGTTTTTCCTCCAACTCTTTTAATCCCTTTTTAAGCTGCACAGTTTTCTTTTCAAATTCAGTAGTTTTACCCAATAACATTTCAATTAAAGAATTTTGATCTGATATTTTGACACTTTTTTCTAAAATTTCTTGAACTTGATATTCAATTTCTCCTTTTGCTACAGACAGTTCATTGGTAGTCAATTTAAGTTTCGCCAGGAATGAAGAATTTTTTTGTTTGAAATCAAAAAGCCTTTTACCTTGAACTTCTATAAATTTCTGAAAAATGTCTGTTTCTATATCATTACGAAACTTTAAAGCTCTTTTGAAAAAGTCAAATGCAGAATTGATTTTGCCATTTCCAAACTCTTCTCTCGCTTTTTTATAGTAGAAATCACCTCTCCCTGTATTTAATTGTTCGGTTATTAATGTATCAGGTGTTTCATTTTGAGCAAACTCTATTACCCTTGGGTCGGTTTGTATTGCATAATTGTTAAGTTGAGTTTTAAGTATCAAACCACTGAAAGAAGTACAACGACTTAAGGCAACGTAAACTTGACCTGGGGCGAAGGCTTGTCCTAAATCTGCAATAACTTTCTCAAAAGTTAAACCTTGACTTTTATGAACAGTAATTGCCCAAGCTAAACGAATTGGAAACTGTTCAAACGTTCCAATAATTTCTTCTTCTACCTTTTTCTTTTCTTTGTTGTAGGTATATTGAATATTATTCCAAATGGCTTTTTTCACCTCAACTTCTGATTCATCATCAAAAATTACAGTTATTGAATTTTCTTTGAGTCGTTTGATTTTACCAATCTTACCATTAAAAATTTGTTTGTTGTTGATTGTATGATTCTTAATAAACATTATTTGAGCATCAACTTTTAATTGTAGATAATGGTCAGTAGGTTTATTCTTGTCTGGAAATTCACCTGTTACATTAGCTTGAAATGTAAATGTCTCAGTTTTAAGCTGATTAAGCTTGTTAAGATTAGTACTATTGACAATATTGTTGTGGGTAGCAAGAATAATATAGTCGCAACCGTTAGCTGAAAAACTGGGATTATATTTTGAATTAAGCTCTTTAAAATCATTTTGACTTACTTGATTTACTCTGACACGGTTTAAAAGGTCAATAAATTCTTGTTCTTTTTGCCTGTATATTTTTTTAAGTTCAATGTATAGAGGTTTATTTTGTTCTATAACTTTTGAACTAAAGAAAAAAGGTGTTTTGTAGAATTGTGAAAGTATCGCCCATTGTTCATTATTAGCAATTGGAGGTAATTGAAAAGTGTCTCCAATTAAAATGACTTGAACACCTCCAAAAGGCAAATATGGTTTTTTGCGAAAAACTTTTAAAATTCTATCAATTACATCTAACATATCTGCTCTGACCATTGAAATTTCATCAATGATTAGAAGTTCCAAATTCTCAATAATTTCTCGTTTGCCTTCTCTGTACCTAAATGTTGTATAAATTGTTTCTTGATTATCAGTTCCTGTTGCGGTTGTTCGTAATCTTGAATCATCAGGGACAAAGGGTCCAAATGGTATTTGAAAAAAGGAATTAATTGTCATTCCAGCCGCATTAATCGCAGCAACTCCTGTTGGGGCAAGAATCACAGTATTTTTATCGGTAGTGTCCTTAATATATTTTAGAAAAGTTGTTTTACCTGTCCCTGCTTTTCCTGTTAGATAAACAAGTTTATCTGTATGGCGAACAAATTCAGCAGCATTGTAGAATTCTACGTTTTCTTTATCAAGGTCTATGTTGTCTACCGTTTCTGTCATTCTATTTTTGCAGTTTGTGTTAAAGGGATTTTATAAGATTTGTGCGACTGAAAAATCGTAAGATTTTTTGGTTGTAGCAAATCGTTAGTTGAATGTTTGTCAGTTTGTCTTTAGTTTAAAAGTATGCATAAATTTTATGAGGTGTTGCTCCCTATTGTTTTTATCTAAATAAATATATCCCATAAAATACTATACTTAGTAGAAAAAACAGAATTTGAATTTTTAACCATCTCCAGGTTGTTGTACCTAATATGTCTGAAAGTCTTTGCAATTTTTCAAACCTTTTTTTTATTGTTGATTTAACTAATTTTTTAATATCCTGTTTTGAAATATAATCAATTTCACAAAATACAATTCTGAAAAAAACGCCTAATCTATGACATGAATTAACAGGCCTTCTTTTATTATTAGGCAATAATCCCTTAGCTGTTTTATAATGCTCCATTGTTCTTTGCCTTGTCAATACTAAATGTCTTGAAATCCTAAAGTCATACAACCTTGTTAAAAGAACTAAAAGTCCAAAAATTATTGAAATAATTAAAGCAATAAGAGAATAGCTTATCATTGTTGGTTTTAATTCCGGCTTAAAAATAGAAATCGAAATATTAAGAAATAAATCTGGCTTAAAAATATATGCTAGAAATCCAATTGCTAATGAAGCAAATACGTTATTAACAGTTGATAACTGATTTAACGATAAGGCACTCCATTCCTTGTGCCGGCTTTTATAATCATCAATTTTTTTATCAGAGTCCATAGTGTTAGTCTTTTTTAAACTACTTCTTTTTCTAGTTCATTTTCTATATCAACATCTTGAAAAGTAACAATTGACCATTTCTTATTTTCATTAAAGTATTTATCGTATTTATTAACAATCATTTTAATTGCAATTTCTCGAGGTGTAGGATAAAATTCTAATTTAGGTTTGGTTGCGATTCCAATAACAAAATCAAAATCGTTTAATTCCTTTTGCCAACCTATGTCTAAAACGCCCATCTTTGAAACAATAGGATTTTCCTGCTCAACTCTGTATTGATTTGGATCAAATTTATTACTGAATTTTCTTTCCCATTCTTCTCTTAACTCTTTGGATTTTTCTTCATTAATTTTTGGATTTATTGCAATTCCCAAACACCCCCAAGGCCAATAAAACTTTTCTAAATTGGTATTTTTATGATGCTCTGCGTCAATTAATAATTTACCTTGTTCAAGTATTTTTTTGACAGTTAATTCTTCTTGAAAAGGAATAAAGTATCCTTTGCCAATCTTTTCGCTTGACTTACATTCAGAGGAGAATATCATTGAATAAGTACAATTTCTACTTTTTGAAATTCTACCATATCTAATTGGTAGACTAACCAATATTTTTTCATCCATATTGAGATTTTGATTCCTCCAATTTTTTCGAATATCTTGTTCTTCCCATATTAGTGAGCCAATTATCAAAACCCCTCCTTTAAATTTCTTATCTGAATCTTTTCTTGTTTCCATTTTTAAATTTGTTTGCTCACAACCTGATTGTATCAGAATAGTAAGGTTTTGATATTAATACGTTTATTTTTTAATTTTATTTTCACAACTTAATTTATATTTCATTATCTGGTTATTCTGAAGTCAAGATTTTGGTTAGATTTTTCTAAATCCAATATAGAGAATCAAAAGAAAATTCACTTAATACTTCATTATAATCATTTTCGTTTTTTCTAAAATGTATATTTAGTGGCGTTATACAGTTTCCTATATATTGAATTTCTCTCTTACCCAATAAGTTCCCTTCATACAAAGTATATGTTTGTTTATTAAAATTAATTTTATCAATTGTTTTAAGGTTTTCCGAACAGACACACTCAACAAACTCATTTAAATATAAGCCTAAAGGTATGATAATAGCCTGTTCTTGTTTAATTACAGTGTCGTATAAATTGATAAATGATTTATTGTTAATTTTAGATTTGTTAAATAATATTCCTTCATTATACAATATATCTAAGTTTTTTAGTTCTAGAGATGAGTCCGAAATATTTTTAATTATAAGGTATTTTGCAGATAATGACTTTACTATATATTCTTCTTGAAAAAACACATTGTCTTTATCATAACATGTAACAATTCGCGCTATTTTTTCTGTTGAAATATTATTGTCAATTAAGAATCTAGTAACAGGGTTGTCCTTTATAACTTTTTCAAGCTCTATTAAACTAGGTGTTCTTAGGTGGTAATAACTTGGAAATTCAAAATCTTCATGAAGATATTCTTTTGCATCAGAATATTTGTTAAGATATCCTCCCTCTTTCGTTTTTGATAATATTTTCACACTATCAATCTTACTTCTATGATTTTTCAATAAATTTTTAATGAATCTATGAGTATCATTTTTTATCAAAATTGAATTTTTGATGGGGCAATGAGTTAAATTTTCACTAGCAATCTCTTTGATTAATTTATAATCATTTATTATAAGATATTTAGCGCTAATCAAACTCATGTTTTTTATTAGAATTATTTATGTCTAATTTTAGATATAAAAAATGAGGGGAATGTCAAATTTAAAATATTTATTTTAAATAACTGACAATTACAAATTTAATTTTACGGAAAACATTCGGTTACCGCTTTTTTTTGGAGGCAATAGGTTCTTAAATCTT
>JAVHRJ010000153.1:0-1101 GCA_036171595.1 Bacteroidales bacterium | reverse complement strand
TATAAAACTATTCCCGATTATTTAAAATGTTACATGGACGAGAGTAGCGATTTAGCAAATGCATTATCGCAAACAATGGCTTATACTTCGTTAAAATGTGATTTAGAAAATGAAAGATTAAGTATGACAGGTTATTCGAACTTATACGATAGTGTCCCTTCATACTTAAATGCTCTATTACAAGTAAAACCAGGCAAAATGTCGGCTTACGAAATTGTACCAGAAAACGCTGCGCTATACATGCCAATGTGTTTTAACGATTTTAATGATTTTTTTGAAAAACTAAAGGAGTATTATAAATCATCGGATACTACAAAATATGAAGATTACAATAACAATATACAGAAAGTAGAAAAATTTTTAAAAGTTGATTTAAAAGAAGATTTTTTTAGCTGGATAGGAAGCGAAATTGCATTCGTAAAACTTCAACCCGAAGCAAATGCACGAGAAGAAGATGTTGTTGTTATAATAAAAGCTAATGATATTGAAAATGCAAAAACTGGTCTTGCACATTTATTACGTCAAATAAAAAGACGGACACCAGTTAAATTTCAAGAAACAGAGTATCAAGGCTACCCAATAAATTATTTAAGCGTTAAAGGATTTTTCAAAATGTTTCTTGGAAAAATGTTTGGCAAACTCGAAAAACCTTACTTTACTTTTATTGACGACTACGTAGTTTTTTCAAATTCCGACAGCCAATTAATCGATATTATAGACAACTATACAAACGAAAAAACTCTTTCAAAGAATGAGGCTTTTATGAACTTCAAAAAAGATTTTGACGATGAGGCTAATGTTACCGCATTTATTCAGACTCCAAAAATATATAAGCACATGTATTTTTATGGAAACGATTCTTTAAAAACAAGTTTAAAAAACAACAAAGATATTATTTTGAGCTTTGTTAGAATTGGGTTTCAATTAGTTTCAGATGGCGACATGTTTAAAACATTGCTAATTACAGATCATGACACCAATGCATTAATGGACGAAACATTGGAAAAAATTGAAAATTCGGCCGAAGAACTTTACTTTAAAGATTATGATAGTTTAGATTTTAAAGTTGATTTAACAGGAGTGCCAACATCAGATAACGCA
>JAVHRJ010000152.1:0-5446 GCA_036171595.1 Bacteroidales bacterium | reverse complement strand
CTCATCTTTAACCGGCCCCTCACCTGCAATAACAAATAACACATTAGTTTCTTTTATAAACGAAGCCGCTTTTAAAATAACTTCTAAGCCTTGTGCATGACCAATAATTCCACCATAAAAAATCACAAATTTATCATTCTCAATTCCAAGTTTTAATCTAATATTTTCGTATTTTTTTAATGGGTCAAAGAAATTTGTATTTACTCCATTTCGCAACCAAAATATTTTCTTATTTGGAAACCTCTCAGAAATACTCTTAACGATGCCCTGTGTTTGTCCACTAATAAGCTCAGAATGCTTATACATAAACCTTTCTAAACTACCTGCTAATTTAAGAAAGGTGCGATTTGTTACCAACCCTAATTTCTCTGCACTTTCAGGCCATAAATCAGAAACATTAAAGAGCAATTTACTGCCTTTTAGCTTTTTAAGTAACCACGCAGTAATACCTAAAAATAATGGTGGCGATTCGCAAATTATTAAATCAAACTTTCCTAGTCTAAACCATCCATACCAAAATGAACTCCAGACAAATGAGAAATAATTTAACAACCTTAAAAATATTAAGCTACTTTTTCTGACAAATATCCATGTACGATGTACTTCAATACCTTCAATTATTTCTTTTACTTTTCTTTTACCACGATATCCTTCATAAATTTCCTGATGCGGATAATTAGGCATAGCAGTTAAAACTACAATCTCATCACCCATTTGCTTTAACCTGATTGCAAGCTCAGATAATCGGTTTTGTGGAGCACCAATTTCTGGAGGATAATATTGTGTGAGCAGAAGGATTTTCATTACAAAATACTATATATTTTTAATTGCTTTATATGACTCTTTATTATTTAATACTTGCAACTGATATTCTGCAATTTGTTTAAGTTGAATAAATCGATTTGCTTTATCAATACCCTGTATAATTAAAACAGAATTCATGCTCTCAATATTTGATAAAACTGTAAGTTCGTTTATGCTTGCCACATCCCGAATATTTAAATTACTCTTAACAAGTTCCGGATTAACTTCCCTCCAGTCCTTTGCAGTACATCCAAAAAGAGCTACATTCAACAAGTCAGCTTCCTCAGCATAAACAAGCCATTCATTATTTTTAGTATAGTTTACATGAGGTAATATATTTTTTTGAACAGCATCAGTTTGTAAATGATAATTTGCTTTACTTAAAAGTCTTTTTACATTCCATTCTATTTTTATTCGATCATTTTCATTTTCCTTGAGTCGCTGATATTCTTTTATTAAATATAGTTTAAACACAGGACTTATTGCTGAACAAAATTCAAATGCAATATCTTTGTGAGCAAAGGTTCCTCCATATTTTCCGAGCTTCACATAAATACCAATAGCATTGGTTTTTTCAACCCATTGACCTGGACTTAATACAAAACTAGCTAATCCAGCCTGCATTTTAAAGTGGTCAAATTCGACCACTTTAAAATTTGGGTTATACAATTTCTCCCATGTTCCAATAAATTCTAACGTAGCCCGACCTCTGATCCAATTTTTAATAATATCTGCAGCTCTGGATTCACCAATTTTTGTTTTTGCAATATCAGTAATACATATATAATCAGCATTGCTTATTGTCACTATAGATATGTCAACATTATCAACTTTAATTATTTTTGCTTTAGCACACATAAGTTTACAATAATTATTCTTTATCAGTAAAAGATATTGTTTCGATAAGCCTTAAAACAGAATCGCCAAATATGGCTCTTTCTGCAATAATTTTCCTATTTTCGATAAATGTCGATTTTCTATCAGGTAAATGATTCATAAAATCATCATTTGAAGTAAAAATCAAACCATTTTTTCCATTCACAACCCATTCCCTATTTGCAGGTAAATCAGATAATATTGGAATACAACCAAAAGCCATCGCTTCTAATAATGAAACTGAAGTTGAATCTGAAGTTGGTAAAGAAAAATAATAAGTTGATTTTTTATATATTTCATTTTGTTGCGAAGCAGACAAAAATCCTTTAAATTCAATTCTATTGCTTAATCCAATATTTTTAGTAATCTCAATTAATTCATTACGCATAGCACCATCATTAGCAATAATTAATTTAAGATTTTCATTTTTAAATGCCATTGCTGCAAAAGCATAAATCACATTTTCTATATTATAATTTTCTGTTAAGGCACGATTTGAAAAGCACAAATTAATATCCTTATCTTCAATTTTAACATCAGGCAAATAGTCCAAACCAAAAGGAAAAGTAACACATTTAGTTTTTGAAAGTTTTTTAATAACATTAGACATATATTCTGAATCTGAAGTAACAATATTTGCTTTATTTAAAGAATATTTTGTAATAAACTTATACAAAAAACTTCTGTTGGGTGTTACTAAAATATCGGTTCCCCATGCAGATTGAACTAAAATAAACTTAACACCGAATAAACTACGTATTAATGCAGCTATAAATCCATGACTAGTAATATAATGAGCATTTACAATTTTTGGATTGATTTGTTTTATAAGTCGCTTAAAAAGAAAAATTTTTTTTAATAAAGCAATATTTCCTCCATCTGGATTTAACTTTAAGTTTAATGTTACAATATTTGATTCCGGAATAATTTTTAAAATATCATTATGCACACCAAGAGGTGAAATTATAAAAACATCAAAATGCTTTACCAATTCCTTAGCCCACTTGAGAATATGAACACTTTCTGCGTTACCAAACAAAAGATATCTGGGCTTATTCATGAAACAAAGATAAAATAAGTTGATTTAATTTTTGTACCTGCTTGCTTCGGTGATGTTCAAGTATTAATTCTTCATTAAACTTAAGACTATCATTATTTTTCCACATTTTATATGCTGATAAAATTGCATTAGCAATTTCTTCTTCATTATCAAATGATGCAACAAAACCAGCATTACAATCATAAATTAATTTAGCAGCGACATCATTTTTATCAATTGCCGCAATTATTGGTCGCATTGCACCAAGATAATCAAATATTTTACCTGAAAAAAGTCCTTTAAACCCATTCCCCGGCTGAATTAAAAGCAATGCATCAGAAGTTTTAAGTTTCGGAATTATCTGCTCATATTCAACTCTTTCAAAGCAATTAACTATTTCTTTTAGTGCTTTTGGAATTATTATACCACCACTTACGCCTAAGAAATTTACAATAGGTATTTCAATTTGTTTAGTTTCAATTAAACTTATTAAAGCATTAAAGAAGTGTGAAGGATTTCTATCCGCATAAAAAGTTCCAGCATAAGTAATTGTAAATTTACCATTAGATTTTTTAATACTATCTGGCAAAAAATCAAATCCATTTCTGATTTCAGAAAATAATATTTTGCTATTTGTTAATTTTATTTTAAGATCTTCAATTATTGGCTCAGAAACGGTGGTTATTATATCTGCTGACTTTAACACTCTATTTTCCAGATTATTGTATCTATTTCTTATTTGTTTATTTACAAAAGGGTTTGTAGATAATGCATCGCGAAGGTCGGTAATAAATTTAATCTTAGGAAATTCAGACTTAATTTTGATTGCGACTTCAAGCGGCTCTTCAACTGGAAAACTGGCAATAACAATAGTTTGTGAATCGGGAACAATAATTTCTTTTATCTTTTGATATGCTCCTTTTTGCCACGAAGAATACTCAGGAATATTTATTGATATTATTAGTTTATTCCATAATGCCTTTAGTTTATGAACTATGTAGGAACTATGTTTTTTAAATGTTGCAAGCTTTAAAAACTGACTATTTCTAACATAATACACTTTTACATTCTCTGGCAATTCGACATTTTCTGACCCTTCAGAATAAAGTGTAACAACTGACACATTAAATTTATCTTTATCCAAATATTTTGCAAAGGAAATCATTCTATTACTTGCAACCGACAATATTGGCGGAAAATAAACCGATAACAAAATAACATGAATTTTACTTTCAGCTTTCATTACTTTGTTAATATTTTTGCAAGTTTATTAATGTTTTCTTTTGAAAACTCACGAATCACAAACTCTTTACCTTTTGTATTTAACTCTAAATTACCTGTTTTGAATTTTTCTATAAGTACTGATAATCTATATTTTATTTCTTCAATATTCTTAACTAAAAGGCAATTTTCAAGTTCATAATTATAAATCACATACCTACTATAAAGCAATGATTCTAAAACAAAAAATGAAAGTCCATCATGCTTTGGAAAACGAATTGAAACAACTGAATTTTCAAAAACCGGTTTCATATCTTTAATCCAGCCAAGTAATTTTATATTAGATGGTAACTCAGCAGAACATTCGCTAGAACCAGCTATATTAAAATTAATTTCAGGCAATATTTTTGCCAATTCAATGATAGTTGAAATCCCATAAAACTCCTGATTATCCTGAGGAATATAAGCAAGAACATTAAATTCATTAGGAAATGAAACTATATCTGGAACTTTATCAACTGATAAAAGAGAAAGATATTTTGCAGTTATCCCGATTTCCTTCAAATCGCTAACATACCAAGGCGAATCAGTTAAGTGAACAGGATAATCTATAAAACTTTTATCTGCAGTATTATTTGTAATAGCATCTTTTGCAAGAAATAAATCTGAACCAACCCAATGAAACACAACATGTTTTTTCAATTTAATAGCCAAGCTAAGTACAAAGCTTTTGCCTGTTGCTCCATTTATTGAATAAACCGTTTTTGCAAACAAAATATGCCATAGAAACCGAATTCTATCGTAGTTGCTATAATATGTGTTTAGGAATATATAATCGTTACCAGTATCTGCTTGAGATAAGAGAGCAGAGATTTTTCGCCCAAAATACGGTAAACCGGTAACAATTATTTTCATTTAGAAATACAATTTATTTGCAAAAATATAATGAAATTGTGATTATTAAAGTTTCTTTTTAGATTTGGCTATTTTAAGTATCCACAAAAATAAAGTTGTATAATACATTACCATTAAGGTACTAAGCATATAAAATCCATAAATAATATTCTTTGCAAAATATCCTCCATAAAAAATTGAAGCAAGAATTAAAGAATTTCCAATTAGACTATATAAAAAAACCTGCTTTTGTTTTCCCACAATCAATGGAATTACTGAAACAGGACCAACTATAAAATTCATACACATCCATGGTGATAATACCTGAGCATATACGCCAGCTTGACGCCATGGCTCACCCAAAGCGAACGCAAAAAGAGTATCTCCAAAAATCATTAATAAACCAAAGCCTGGAATTGCAATCATTGCAAGGTTTAACATTGTTCTTTTTACAAAAGGTTGAATATTTTCACCACTTGCATACATTTGCGATGCTTTTTGAAAAAACACTTGACCAATTGAACTTCCAATCAATGCAAGAGGTGCAGCAATGATTCTGAAGGTTCTTGAATAATATCCCACCATTGCCTGAGAAAAAAAATAAGAAATAAG
>JAVHRJ010000151.1:0-1102 GCA_036171595.1 Bacteroidales bacterium | reverse complement strand
GTGTGAGAGGTTCTCCCCGTCAGGTTATCTGACGGGGCAGCCTACTCGATTAGCAGTAGGTTTTGTTTAACACTTTTTTAAATCACTTATTAAATCAGGCTCATAAAGCATCTGTTTAATTGTCCTTTTTAATAAAGTCAATAAGAAGTCTTCAACCAAGTCACTATTATTTAGGATTTTTAATTTACTATCAAAATCAATTTTATTTCCGTGAGCAATATCACTTCTATAAGCATATAACTTTTCAATAATTTTTTCAAATTTAAATCCACTTGATAGTTTAAAAAACTTATTAATATCGATTTTTTCAAGAAATCTGTTATTCAATAAATTAAGTTTTGTTTGCAACTGCTTATTTATTGAATTACCAGATTCATTTGCAATTAAAAGATATTCAAAAATTGAAAATAATCCTATTATACGATATGGTGATTTTGGCGGAATTTCGTAGTAATTAACTAAATCATTTATTGCCTTTTGAAATTTACAATATTTTTCGTTATCAAAAATTTGTTCAATTTGAATAGCAAGTTGATTTATCTCACTTACAAAATTGGAATTAATTTTTGTGGTTTTAGGATTTATGTTTTTTAAACCTTTAAAATAATTTAATGGCCTATAATCTTGACTTGAAAATGCATTCAAAAGTACATTGTTCTGTTTTACTATATAATGCAAAAATCCCCAAAGAAGTTGAATATTGAAGTCTGATATTAAAAATGCGGCATCAATAATTTTTATATTTTTTGCAATATTATCTTTTTGTTCTTCAAATTCATTAATACCACAATCTAATTCAAGAATCCAGTATTTCCACTGATTTATATTTTTAGGATATTCAATTTTGTAGCAATTTCCTTCTCCTGTGGAAATAAAATTACTTTCATATGGGTTTATCTCAATTGGAATTCTCTGAGTCGCCAGATAGACCTTTTCAAATTTTGCTTTGATAACTTTAATCTGATCCGAATTTGCTTTTTTTATTTTATACCCATAAATTATTACGACTGGAGATTTTATATCTAATTCTAAGATATTTCCAATAAAATAAAATGGTTTGTTTTTTCGATTCATAGGATTATTTTAAACTTACTGCTAACGG
>JAVHRJ010000150.1:0-1106 GCA_036171595.1 Bacteroidales bacterium | reverse complement strand
TAATGTTGGAAAAACACGATAAATATTTTTTGTTCGCTTTGACTGTTTAAAATGACTATATGTTTGGAGAATTACCTTATTATGACCTGCCAGTAAATTCGATAATTTTGCGATATAAGAACCATATCCAATTGGATCATTAAACGGCTCTGTAAGACGTAATGTAGCTAATATTGCAAAATTAGTATTATTGCTTTTTTCTCGCATTTTCGCATGGCCGTTAACTGTTGTGAAGTCATCATAGTTTTCTGTAACTACAAATCCAGATGGATTATTACAAAATGTACGAACCATGTATCCGGTTTTACTTTTATATTTTATTTTAAATTCATACATTTCTTTGTTAAGCTCTTCAACAATATGATTCGGCATCTCGTAGCGAATACCCAAGTCAACTTTTGAACTGTCAAGAATTAATTCAGGATATTTTGAAATAATTGTGTTTACGAGCTTATGCCCACTTCTGCCTACTCCCACAATAACTTTATCATACAATTTCCCATTACTCAGTTTAATCTGGTTTCCTTCACTAGTTATGTCAAGAATCTCTTCAGAAAAATGGAAATGTATATTTGGTGAGGCCTTAAAATGTTCATAAATATTATACAAAACCTCTTTCAATTGGTCTGTTCCAATGTGATAAAAATCCGATGTAATAGGCTGAAATCCTCTATTGTAAAATTGTTTATAATATTTTTCATTTGTAAACGAATGACCTGTTTCAACGTTTTTATTATTGGTAAAATTGATGTAATACTCAACTAATTTTTTTTGTAGTTGCAAGTCAATGTCAATATCTCCACCCATTTCTTTTGAAACAAAAAGTTTCCCATCAGCACGAATGCCGGAGATACTTGAAGAATAAATGTCTTTACTTTTTTCAAAAACATGAATTTCAAAATTTGAATTTTTAATTTTTTCAATAAATCCAATGGCAGCAGCACCAAAGCCAATTACAGCAATTTTTTTCTTCATATAAAATATTTTGTATTACAAACTTATAAAAAATTAAGCTATTATATAGTTATTGTAAGAAAACTAACTAGTGTTCGTCCATAAAGTCAGTGTTTCGTTCAGAATTTAGCGAAGCGATCTCATGAACACAT
>JAVHRJ010000149.1:0-1107 GCA_036171595.1 Bacteroidales bacterium | reverse complement strand
GATAAATAATACGGTTAAACGCCCAGCTTTTCCAAGCGCCAACCGTTAGGGGCAAGGCTAATAAAAAAACATAACCTATATAAAATGAAAAAAAATTACACTATTTTGATTGCACTGTTTATTGGAATAAATAGTATTCATGCTCAATCTTATATTAAAATGATTGACACTACAAATGTTTGGGACGCTTTATGTGGTGGTATAACAACAAATGGCGAAGACCTGCGACAAACAGATAAACTATGCTTCATTGGCGATACACTGATTAATGACACTGTTTATCAAAAATTATATGCTAAAATAAATTATACAATAAATGACTCTTCGTTGCAATATATTTGTGCATTAAGAGAAGACAGTATTCAACAAAGAATATACAGGAGGAATTGTCTTGGTTCTCCAACAACTGAAGGAATAATATTTGATTTTTCATTGCAGCAGGGAGATTCCATTGTTTTATCAGTTGACTACTATAACATACCTAATCCTATTAGAGTAGACAGTATCCATTTTGAAAACTTTGCTGGTAAACTTAGAAGAAGATTTTATATTACATACTTTGTGCAATTTCCTGGACAAATATGGGTTCCTTATAACTATGAATGGATTGAAGGAATAGGAAAAGTACAGGATGGAAAAATAAAAGGGCCTATTTATAATATTAACCCTGGTGCTGACGATGACAATATAAATCCAAGCGTAGAAGAACTTTTATGTTTCTGGCAATCGGGACAAATGCTGTATCAAAACTCAATATATATGACCTGCTTAATAATTCATTTAGGTATTAAAGAAAGTGAAAAGATAGAAAATAATAATATTTTTCCAAATCCAACAAATAACAAACTAAATATAGGACTACTGCCAAAAACTGGACAAAGCACATTAATAATAATTTATGACACAAATGGACAAGAATTATTAAAATACCAAACAAGTGACGACAAGTTGCAAATAGACATTAGCAATTTGGCAAGTGGGATTTACTTTGTTAAACTCATTAACGAAAAAACAGTTGAAATTACAAAAATACTGAAAAAATAGCCCAGCCCCTAACACACGTTTGGTAAAAACTGGGCAGTTATGGGCAACTTGACAATTTTAACA
>JAVHRJ010000148.1:0-5494 GCA_036171595.1 Bacteroidales bacterium | reverse complement strand
TGTTAATTGGTCAGGTTGTAAATACAAATTCAGCATGGCTAGGTTCAAAATTAACTGAACTAGGTATAAATGTAACAAATAGCACAGTTATTTCTGATAATTACAACGAAATAATGTCAACGCTTAATATTATAACAAATAATACTGATATAATAATTGTTACTGGTGGTTTAGGACCCACAAACGATGACATTACAAAAAAAGTATTATGCGATTTTTATAACTCAAAATTAACACGAAATAAAACAATTGAAAATCATATAAAGTCAATGTTTACAGGCAGAAATATGCCAATTACTGAGTTGAACTTACAACAAGCCGATTTGCCAGAAAATTGTGAAGTTCTTTTTAACGAGCTTGGTACTGCTCCAGGAATGTTATTTAATAATAACAATTATGTTTTAGTATCAATGCCTGGCGTACCTTTTGAAATGAAAAACATTTTCGAAAAACAATTAACTCCTTATTTAAAAACTCGATTTAATTTACCTGAAATAATTTCGCAAACAATTATGACATGCGGAATAGCTGAATCGTTTTTAGCCGATAAAATTAAAGATTGGGAAAATAATATAATTAAACAAAATTTATCACTTGCATATTTACCACAACCTGGAATTGTAAGACTTAGAATTACTGCGAATTCGGATTGTTTATATGGTAAAAATATTATTGATAATGCAATATTAAATTTACAAAAAATAATTCCAGATAATATTTTTGCTATTGGCGATATAACTATTGAAGAACATATTGGAAATTTGTTATTAAATAATAATAAAACATTATGCACTGCCGAAAGTTGTACAGGTGGATATATTTCGCACTTAATTACTTCTATTTCTGGAAGCTCAAATTATTATAAAGGTTCTGTAATCGCTTATTCTAATTCCATTAAAGCAAATATATTAAAAGTTAAAATCGACGATATTAATTTGTATGGAGCAGTAAGCGAACAAGTTGTTATACAAATGGCAAATAATGCACGTAAAATTTTTGAAACAGATTATGCAATTGCAGTTTCGGGAATAGCTGGTCCAGATGGTGGTTCAGACGAAAAACCAGTTGGTACAGTTTGGATTGCAATAGCAACAAAAAATGAAATTTTTACAAATAAGTTTCAATTTGGGAATGATAGAGTTAGAAACATAATAAGAGCTACGGTATCAGCCTTTGATATGCTTAGAAAACAACTTGTTAGCTAAATGTCGGAAAATCAGCATGTAAAAAATAGTGTAAAAATTTGTTTTATTAAAAAAAAATACCTTATTTTGCAGTCCGTTTTAAAAATTGAAATAATTATAATTACAATATGTCAAACATTTGTCAAATTTCAGGAAAAAGAACCATTGTAGGTAACAATGTTTCGCATGCAAATAACCGTACAAAAAGAAAATTTTATCCAAACTTGTTTAAAAAACGCTTTTTTCTTGAAGGAGAAAATCGTTGGATTGATTTAAGAGTATCGGCAAATGGAATAAAAACCATTACAAAAATTGGATTAAAAGAAGCATTAAAAAAAGCTCAAGTAAAAGGTTATATTAAAACTTATTAATAAATAATAATAATGGCTAAGAGAGGAAATCGTGTTCAAGTAATTCTTGAATGTACAGAACAAAAAACAAGTGGCGTACCTGGTATGTCAAGATATATTACAACAAAAAACAAGAAAAACTCAACAGAACGTCTTGAGCTAAAAAAATATAATCCTTGTTTAAAAAAAGTAACATTACACAAAGAAATTAAATAATTATAGAATATGGCAAAGAAAGCAGTAGCTACCTTTAAAAAAGGTGGAACAGGAAAAGATTTTACTAAAGTAATTCGTATGTCAAAATCTAAAAAAACAGGTGCTTACGAATTTAAAGAAGAAATGGTAACTTCTGAAATGGTTAAAGATTTCTTGAAAAAGTAATTTTTATAAAAAATATCATTAAAGCTTTCTTTGTAATTCGAAGAAAGCTTTTTTTTATTTGTATAAATTGAAATAAATATTTATTTACTAACTTTGTGAAAATTTAAAACTTATGGCTTTTTTTGGTTTGTTTTCTAAGGAGAAAAAAGAAAATCTTGATAAAGGTTTGGAAAAAACCAAAGAAAGTATTTTTAAAAAACTTGCTAGAGTTGTTATTGGCAAAGCAAAAGTTGATGATGAAATACTTGATAAACTTGAAGAAGTTTTAATTTCTAGTGATGTTGGAGTTACTACTACTCTGCAAATTATTGATAAAATTCAGCAAAGAGTTGCTCGCGATAAATTTGTAAATACTAGTGAGTTGAACATGGTTCTAAAAGAAGAGATTTCGAATTTAATGAAAGATCCAGGAATTTCATCTTTTGATTTTATGGAAAATAACAAACCGTATGTTATTATGGTTGTTGGGGTTAATGGAGTTGGTAAAACAACAACAATTGGTAAACTTGCTAACCATTTTAAAAATGCCGGGAAAAATGTTTTTCTAGGTGCTGCAGATACTTTTAGAGCTGCTGCAGTTGAGCAACTTACAATTTGGGCTGAAAGGGTAGGGGTAACAATTATTAAACAGCAAATGGGCTCCGATCCTGCATCGGTTGCTTTTGATACGCTTGCTTCAGCTGTTAAAAATAATGCTGATGTTGTAATTATAGATACAGCTGGGCGTTTGCATAATAAAGTTAATTTAATGAATGAGTTAACTAAAATTAAAAATGTTATGAAAAAGGTTTTGCCTGACGCTCCTCACGAAATATTATTAGTTCTTGATGGGTCAACTGGTCAAAATGCTTTTGAGCAAGCTAAACAATTTACACTGGCAACAGAAGTTTCTGCACTTTGCATTACAAAACTCGATGGTACTGCTAAAGGTGGCGTTGTTATTGGAATTTCACACGAATTTAATATCCCAGTAAAATATATTGGCGTTGGCGAAAAACTCGAAGACTTGATGATTTTTAATAAACACGAGTTTGTTGATTCACTTTTTAATTAATAATTGATGTTGTGCAGAAGTTTCTTTTTGCCACAGAGTTCGCAGATTAGCACTGATAAACACAATTTAATTAGTGAAAATTTGTTTAATCAGTGGCTTATTTATTTTTTTTGTATAAGTCCTATTATTAATTCAACACTTATTTATTATTTCCCAAATTCTTAATTTTTTTATGACAAAAAAGCTAACTGTTTCGATAGTAACTTTAGGCTGTGCAAAAAATTCAGTCGATTCAGAATTTCTTTTAGGAAGTTTAAATCCAAATTCATTTAAGTTAAATCATATCGCAAATGTTGCACCTGCCGATGTTTTATTAATTAATACTTGTGGTTTTATTTTTGACGCAAAACAAGAATCAATAAACACAATATTTGATGCTGTAAAATTAAAAAATGATGGTTTTATTCGTACACTTATAGTATTTGGTTGTTTAACTGAAAGATATAGAGATGAGTTAGAAAAAGAAATTCCCGAAATCGATTATATATTTGGTGTAAACCAACAAAAAGAAATTAGAAAAGTAATATTAAAAGGAATTAATATTTATGATAATGATGGCGACTTTAGAATTCTTGCAACTCCAAAACATTATGCATATTTAAAAATTTCTGAGGGTTGTAATCGTAAATGTTCGTTTTGTGCCATTCCTGCAATTCGAGGTAGGTATATTTCGCGTACTATAGAATCGCTTGTCGACGAATCAAAACAACTTGCAAAACAAGGGGTAAAAGAATTGATTTTAATTGCGCAGGATTTAACATTTTATGGTTACGATATTTATTCAAAACCATCGTTATCATTATTAATTTCAAAATTATCTAAAATTGATGGTATTAAATGGATTAGGTTACATTATTTATATCCTCATTATTTAAATTCAGAACTAATAAACGAAATTGCAAACAACTCAAAAGTTTGTAAATATATCGATATCCCTATTCAACATATAAGCGATAAAATACTGAAAATAATGCATCGCGAAACAAATAAAAAAAATATTATTGATTTACTAAATAAATTGCGTAACAATATACCAAATGTTGCTATAAGAACTACCTTATTAGTTGGACATCCTGGTGAAACACAAAAAGATTTTAATGAATTATTGCAATTTGTTACTGATTTTAAATTCGACAGGTTAGGCGTTTTTCCATATTCGCACGAAGAAGGAACACCTTCATATTTAAATTACAAAAATTCAGTTTCTCAAAAAGTTAAAATTAACAGAGTTTCTGAAATTATGCAATTGCAACAAAATATATCTTATTTAAATAATCAAAAATATATCGATACTGAGCAAATTGTTATAATAGATAGCAAAGAAAATGAAAATTATATTGGACGTACACAATTTGATTCTCCAGAAATAGATAATGAAGTAATTATTAAAAGTAATAATTTAAAAATAGGTAACTTTTACAAGGTTAAAATTACCGATTCAACCGAATTTGAATTGTATGGTGAAATTATTAAATAGTCTATTTGTTTTATAATCAAGTGTTTATAATCTTTTCATAATAAAAACAATTTTCGTTAACAATCATTTACTTTTTTAGGCAACTTTAATTTTAATTGTTCGTCTATTAATTGTTAATTGAAAAAAAATGAAAACATTATTTTGTTTTATACCTCTTTTATTAATTTTTGGACTTGTAAAAGCACAAGTTTATAATATTAATGAAGTTAATGGCCAAACAGTAAATACTTGTACGGGCGAGTTTAATGATAGCGGTGGGCATACCCACAATTGCTGAGGCCAACCACCGACGAGTGGCTACTCGTCCAACGAAGATTATACAGTTACATTCTGCTCGAATGATGGACTGAATACTCATATACAATTATATTTTGCTTATGCTCATATTATGCAATCGGATACATTATATATTTATGATGGTCCAAATACAAGTTCTCCATTAATTGGAAAATATAATAATGATTTAATTCCTTCTTTAAATTTAATGCCAATTAATGCATCACTTACAAATAATACTGGTTGTTTAACTGTGCACTTTGTTTCTGATGGTTCATCTGAAAGTGATGGTTGGCATGCAACTATAAGTTGCCATCAGGTTTGTCAGGAAGTTCTTGCAAATCTTAATTCTATACTTACAATTCCTAGTCCTGATACCGGTTATATTGCAATTTGCCCAGGTTCATCTATTCATTTTGTAGGAAACTCTACATATCCTCAAAATAATATGGTTTACAACCAAAATGATAATACATCAGTTTATAACTGGTATTTTGGCGATGGTTCAACTGCTACTGGCTCTGTTGTTGACCATACTTATGCTCAAGCAGGTGGCTATACAGTTTATTTAGAAATTACTGATATCCATGGCTGTACAAGTACAAATAGTATTGATACAAGAGTAATTACTGCTGGAAATCCTTTTCATGATATTGTAGCTCCTTCAGATATTTGTGCTAATGATACAACCGATATTATTTTTGCAAGCGGAGGAACTCTCGGAGCTGTAATAACTGGTGACCCATATCACGAAGTAATTGATGTTAGTTTG
>JAVHRJ010000147.1:0-1110 GCA_036171595.1 Bacteroidales bacterium | reverse complement strand
CGCTAGCCAACTGCGCTACACCCCGAAATGTTTTAAAAAAAGTTAATTTTATTTAACGTTGCAAAATTATAATAACCTTTGCACAAAGCAAATTTTTATTAAACAAATAATTTTGCATCTTTACAAAGTAGAAAAAAGAATATTTTGAAATTGTCAATTAAATATATTATAAATCAAACCGTTATTGTAAAATTGTTAGTGTTTTTCGTTTTTCAAATTATATTAATGTATAATGTTAATGCGCAAAAATATACAATAAGCGGTTATGTTCGCGAAAAACGTACGGGCGAAGATATGATAGGAACCAATGTGTATGTAAAAGAACTTTCAAAAGGTACAATAACAAATAACTACGGATTTTTTTCGCTTACCTTGCCTAAAGGCGAATATAATTTAATGGTATCGTACTTAGGTTACAAAGATTATTCAAAAAAAGTAGTACTCGATAAAGATACTAAAATAAACTTTCAACTTTTTGAAGATGCAATTGTTGGCGATGAGGTTGTTGTTATGGGCGAACGCACAAATAAAAATGTTGAAAGTATTGAAATGAGTTCTTTTAAATTGCCTATCGAAAAAATAAAGTCTATTCCAGCATTTATGGGCGAAGTTGATATTATGAAAACTATTCAGCTTTTGCCTGGTGTTTCGTCGGGTGGTGAGGGCAATGCTGGTTTTTATGTGCGTGGCGGAGGTCCCGATCAAAATTTAATTTTACTTGATGATGCTGTTGTTTACAATGCCAGTCACTTGTTTGGCTTTTTTTCTGTTTTTAATGCCGATGCGGTTAAAGATGTAAATCTTATAAAAGGTGGTATGCCTGCTCAATATGGTGGTCGTTTGTCGTCTGTTATTGATGTTACCAT
Source organism: Bacteroidales bacterium (assembly GCA_036171595.1). Lineage (GTDB taxonomy): Bacteria > Bacteroidota > Bacteroidia > Bacteroidales > GWA2-32-17 > GWA2-32-17. Next base: position 244 of record JAVHRJ010000147.1, on the reverse strand, counting down.
GAAAGAAGGGAATAACCAAAAAACACAAGTTGATGGTGGAATTGGCGTAATTGCATCGCGTTTAACAATTCAGGGACCAATAAAAAAAGATACATGCTCTTATATTATTTCTGGTCGAAGAACTTATATCGATATGTTAATGAAACCCTTTGTAAAAAGCAATTTACAAGGAACTGGATATTATTTTTATGATGTAAACACAAAAGTAAATTATAGATTTAGCGATAAAAATAGATTGTTTTTT
>JAVHRJ010000146.1:0-5504 GCA_036171595.1 Bacteroidales bacterium | reverse complement strand
AGGAGGTTTAGAACTTATATCGTAAACAACCCTATTAATTCCTTTTACATTGTTTATAATGTTATTTGATAATTGCGATAAAAATTCGTAAGGTAAATGCACCCAATCAGCTGTCATTCCATCGGTACTTTCAACAGCACGTAAAGCAACTACTTGTTCGTAAGTTCTTTCGTCGCCCATAACACCAACAGAGTTAATTGGTAATAAAATTGCTCCAGCTTGCCAAACTTTATCGTATAAATTTGCTTCTTTTAGCGATGATATAAAAATACTATCAACTTCTTGTAAAATTTTTACTTTATTGTGCGTAATGTTACCTAAAATTCTAATTGCTAAACCTGGACCAGGGAAAGGATGCCTATTTAAAATGTTTGGTTCTAGTTCTAATTCTTTTCCAACACGTCTAACTTCATCTTTAAATAATAGTCGTAATGGCTCAATAATTTTTAAATTCATTTTTTCTGGCAGTCCACCTACGTTATGATGCGATTTTATTGTTGCCGATGGTCCATTTACCGATAATGATTCAATAACATCGGGATAAATTGTTCCTTGAGCTAACCATTTTACATTTTCAATTTGTTTGGCTTCATAATCAAATGTTTCAATAAAAACTCGTCCAATAATTTTTCTTTTTTGTTCTGGATCGCTAACATCTTTTAACTCATTTAAAAATATTTCCGATGCATCAACACCTTTAACATTTAATCCTGTTTTTTCGTATGCTTCTAAAACTTCATTGTATTCGTTTTTTCGAAGCAAACCATTATTTACAAAAATGCAATATAAATTTTTTCCAATTGCTTTATGCAAAAGCAGAGCCGCAACCGATGAATCAACACCGCCAGATAAGCCTAAAACTACCTTATCATTTTGCACTTTGTTTTTTATTTCAAATATAGTAGAACCAACAAATGCCGATGGTGTCCAGTTTTGTTTGCAATGGCAAATGTTAACAACAAAGTTTTTTAAAAGCTCTAATCCTTGCGTAGTATGATAAACTTCAGGGTGAAACTGAATTCCATAAGTTTCTTCATTTTCGATTTTAAATGCTCCAACTTTTACACTTTCTGTGCTAGCTGTTATTTTATAATTGTTTGGTATTTTTGTAATTGTATCGCCATGCGACATCCATACTTGAGTATTTGAGCTAATATTTGCAAATAATTTATCTACAGTATCAATAAATTGCAAATTAGCTCTACCGTATTCTCTATGATTTGATGGTAAAACCTCGCCACCAAAATAATGTGATAAATATTGAGCACCATAGCATACGCCTAGTAAAGGAAGTTCCCCTTTTATTTTATCTAAATTTATTTTTGGCGCATTATTATCGCGAACTGAAAATGGGCTTCCAGATAAAATTACTCCTTTAATACTATTATCAATTTCAATTTCACGATTAAAAGGAATTATTTCGCAGTAAACATTAAGTTCTCTAACTCTTCTGGCAATAAGTTGTGTGTATTGCGACCCAAAATCAAATATTAAAATTTTTTCAATCACTTTTTTAACTTTTTTATAATTTGTAAAGTAAACAAATAAGGATAGAATAAACAAAAAACAATTTTACCAATTAAGTATTTCCCTTATTTTAACATTTTCATAATGTTATTTTAATAAAATAAGTTAATAATTATTTATATAAGAAATAATTAGATATTTTTGAAAATTAATAAAAACAATGAAAACGAGCAATAATTATTTAATTGTTTGCAAATATATGTTTGATTTAAAACATTATGCAAATGTTTATTTAATAGTAATATCAACTTTGTTATTATTGTTTAGCTCTTTATTTGCTAATGCACAAAGTGTATTTAGTGAAAAGGAAATAAAAGAAAAAACTGATTCTATATTAAGTGAAGGAAATTTACTTTATAAATATGAAAGAGCAGCATGGGTATCTACTGATATGGTAAAGGGAAAAGAAAATATTAAAAAAGATTTTGGAGGATATTTTGTATATAAAGTAGGGGATACAATAAAAACAATAATTCTTGATAGCAATAATACGCAATGTATATATGAGTTGTTATTTTTTAATGACTTTAATATTCCAAAAAATGAAAATTTAACTAGGCGTAAATTAACAAGTATTGAAGCAAATTTATTGAATATTAAAAATAAAATTATTAATGAAATAATTGAAAAAAAATACGAGGTAAACTGCCCAAAAGGGTTTAGTTTAAATATTGAACTCATTCCAATAGAATTAGGATATAAACTCTATATTTTAACAGGAACTTCGCAATCTCAAATGATTCCTTTTGGTAACGATTATTTATTTTATGCCGATGTAAATGGAGATATAATTTTGTGGAAAAAGTTTCATTCAAGCATATTATACACTCCAACTAAAGAACTTGATGGGGAAGTAATAAAACAAACTATTCACAGTCATTTAAAAACTGAGCCATATATTACTGCAACAGATATTTGTACATTTAAATTATATGGAAGTTTGTATGGGCAAAAAGATTTCTTAGTGTATTCACCAATTTTATTGAAATACTTCAAATATAAATTATTTGAAAACGAAATAGAAGTACTTGAAGTACCTTAATATAATTTTATTCCTTTTTTCCTGCTAAATCTTCAAATTTAACATCAGAAGTTAATGGTTTCGATTGCTCGGTGCTATCGGTATTTGAAATTTCATTAGGTAATAGATTATTATTGTTAATATAGCTAACAACATCATTTAATCCTTCAGCAAATTTTTCAAAATCTTCTTTATATAAAAATATTTTATGTTTTTCGTAAAAAAATGTACCATCTATATTTGTACGTTTTTTACTTTCGGTAATAGTTAAATAATATTCATCGCGTCGAGTAGCTTTTACATCAAAAAAATAAGTTCTTTTACCAGCTCTAACTGATTTTGAATAAACGTCGTCGCGATCATTTTTTAGGTTTTCATCATGTTTTTCTACTTCTTCCATAGTTCATTGATTTTTATAATTTAATAGAACTTTAACCATCCATTGCAAATATATGTAATATTTTAATATGTTAATAAAAATAAATAATATTAATTTGCTTAATAGTGCTATTTTGCTTTAAAAATAGTACTTTCGCATCTTTCAAAATAAAGGTTCATAAAACAATATGTTAAGTCGTCGATTATTACGTATCAAGGTAATGCAGTTGTTGTACGCTTATTTTACACGCGACAATAAAGAAATTCAGCTAACCGAAAAAGAGTTATTTCATAGTATATTTAAGGCTTATGAATTATATCATTACCTTTTACTATTGGTTTTAGATATTCGCGATTTTGCAGAAAATAAAATGGAATTTGCTAGAAACAAATATCGTCCTACCGATAAAGAAATTAACCAAAGTAGCAAATTTGTAAACAATAAAATTTTTAAAATTATTGAAAACAATAAGCAATATAAAAAATTCTTAAACGATTATAAATACTCGTGGGTTAATAATCCGGAATTAATAAAAAAAATATTTGTAAGTGTTAATGAATCAGAAGAATATAATAATTATTTAAGTAATAATAATTCCGGGTTTAGAGAAGATAAGGAAATAATTATTGAAATATTTACAAATCATATTGCTATTTGTGAAGATTTATATAGTATTTTAGAAGAGCAAAGTATTTATTGGAACGATGATGTTGAATTTATTATTAGTATGATAAATAAAACTATTGGCAATTTTAAAGATGGGCAATCTGATGAAAAACCGTTAGCAAATATGTATAAAAACGATGATGATATTGATTTTGTAAAAACCTTATTTAGAAAAACAATATCAAATCACGAAGAAAATGTGTTAATTGTTAGTAAACATACCAAAAATTGGGAACGAGAAAGAATTGCATTTATGGATATGCTAATTATGGAAATGGCCATCGTAGAAGCTACCGAAATGGAATCAATTCCAACAAGAGTAAGTTTAAATGAATATATTGAAATTTCGAAGTATTACAGCACAGAAAAAAGTAGTAATTTTATTAATGGAATTTTAGATAAAGTATTTATTCAACTAAAATTAGAAAATAAAATAATAAAAAAAGGCAGGGGATTAGTTGGTGAAGATGTTCGTAATAATTAACAAATTTTATTTATTTTTATTCAAAAATGAAAATTAACTTTGCAAAAATTAATTTAACAATGAAGTTTACAAATTTATTTGCTATTATTTCACTATTGATATTATTTGCTTGTAATTCAAATAATAACGAAGTTTCTACAGATTTAATTAATAATCCTTTATCGGCATCAAACAACGCAGATACAAGCTTGTTACCAAAATTTAAATGGAACGAACAAGTTCACGATTTTGGAGTAATAATTCAAGGCGAAAAAGTATCGCACTCTTTTACCTTTACTAATGTTGGAAAATCAAATTTAATTATTAGCTCGGTTCATGCAAGTTGTGGTTGTACAGTTCCTAAATACGATACCGAACCTGTATTACCTGGTAAAACGGGTAAAGTAGAAGTTGTATTTGATAGTTCAGATAGAAGCGGAATTCAAAATAAAACAGTTACAGTATTAGCTAATAGTCAGCCAAATAAATTAGAGTTACATTTTTCGGCTGAAATAGTTGTTCCAGAAAAAAAATAATTTATTAATCTTTTAAATATATAAAAATGAATAGTTTACTTACAGTGTTATTAATGGCCGACCCAAGTGGTAAAAGTAGTCCTTTAATGAGTTTATTACCTTTGTTACTTATTATAGTTGTTTTCTATTTCTTTATGATTCGTCCACAAATGAAAAAACAAAAAGAAATGAAAAATTTTAGACAATCGTTAAAAGTTGGCGATAAGGTAATTACTTCTGGTGGTGTTTATGGTAAAATAGCCGAAATGAGAGAAAATGCTATAATTATGGAAGTAGAAGATAAAATGCGAATGAAAGTAGATATAGCTTCTGTATTTCGCGATTCGAGTGATTTACAAACAAAAAAATAAATAATTGAAATCTGATTTACTCAGGCAATTTAGAAATTTATTAAAAGAAGAAAATGTCAGACTGAATAAAAAGTTTCTGATATTTTTCTTCTTTTTATTTTTATCATCAATTATTTGGTTATTAAATGCTTTAGATAAAAATTATATTACAGAAATTAATTATCCTGTAAGTTATTATAACTTTCCAGCTAATTTAGTACAAACTATTGATTTGCCTGATAAGCTAACTATTAGGGTTGATGCTTCGGGGTACTTTTTGTTAAAACAAAAAGTTGGTAATGCATTATATCCATTACAAATAAATATTTCGAAATATTTACCTGATGATTATTATAATAAACTTTCAATTTTTTCAATAAAAACTTCATTGTTCCGTGATGCTATTGATAATCAACTAGCTGATCAAGTTAAAATAATTGATATAAACCCTGAATTAATTAATTTACTTTTCTCTAAAAAAACTAGTAAAATTTTAAAAATAACACCTAACATTAGTTATGGTTTAAAAAGACAATATATTAAGAAGAATATAGTTGTTAGCCCTTCTAAAATTATTGTAAGT
>JAVHRJ010000145.1:0-1113 GCA_036171595.1 Bacteroidales bacterium | reverse complement strand
AGATTTGGCGGCGATTTTAACAAACTTGGCAGAAGGAGATGTTTTATTTTTAGACGAAATCCATAGAATAAACAAAACCATAGAAGAATATCTGTATCCTGCTATGGAAGATTATAAACTGAATCTGGTTTTAGGAAAGGGACCCATGGCAAGGACAATGGAATTAAAACTGCCAAAATTTACTTTAATTGGAGCCACCACAAGGCCGGGATTATTATCGGCTCCTTTAAGAAATCGTTTTGGGGCTACGTTCCAATTAAATTTTTATACAAATGAAGATGTTGAAAAAATTGTTGGTAGACGCCTTCGTTCAGAATGTATTAAAACTGGGCGAATTCCTAAATTTTTAAAAGAGAAGAAGAAAACATTTTTGAATTAATGTGAGTTCTAAAAATTAAATTTTTTACCACAAAGTGCACAAAGAAAAAATTCACAAAAAACACGAATAACTCAATAAAATACAAACCTTTTATAACTTTGTGCGCTTTTTTTTGTTTTTTGTGGTTAAATTCTTTTTTGAATTTACTTAACCCACCTACAATTAATACCACTTATAAATTTTAATACCTGTTATAAACACAATTAGTCCACTAACAAATAAAATAACAATTGGTATTACCACATCCATAAATCCAGCACCTTCATTAATTATACTTCGTATGCTATCAGTAAACAATGTTAATGGTAAGTATTTTATTATTGGAATTGCAAAATCAGGAAAATGATTATAACTGAAAAATATTCCTGATAGCAACATCATTGGCATTGTAAATAAATTTACAAGTCCATTACCTACTTGAGTATTTGATGTTCTTGATGCTAATAAAACCGCCAAGCCCATAAAGAAAAAGCTGCCAGTAATTAATATTCCGGCAAATGCAAACATACTACCCTGAATTTTAACATCAAACACATAATATGCAAAAACAAGTAAAACCACAGCTTCTAAAACCGAAAAAGTAAAACGCGACAAAAACATTGTGATCATAAAAAGTGATTTTTTCATAGGTGTAGCAACAATTCTACGTAAAAGTTTTTTTGATCTTTTATTAATTAAGCTATAACTAATGCCCCACAAACTCGAACTCATTATTCCCATTGCTAATAATCCTG
>JAVHRJ010000144.1:0-1114 GCA_036171595.1 Bacteroidales bacterium | reverse complement strand
TTATTCAAATAATGAAAAAAGCAGAAATTCATACCGAAAAAGGCATTATGTACGTCGAGTTTTACGAAAATGATGCTCCAAACACAGTAAAAAACTTTTGCGATTTAGCAAAAAAAGGTTTTTACAATGGATTAAACTTTCATAGAGTAATTCCAAATTTTGTAATACAAGGTGGTTGTCCTATTGGCAACGGTACAGGCGGTCCGGGTTACAAAATTAAATGCGAAACAAGTGGAGGCAATCAATACCACGATCGTGGCGTACTTTCTATGGCTCATGCAGGCAAAGACACAGGTGGTTCACAATTTTTTATTTGCCATAGTAGAGAAAACACTGCTCATTTAGATAGACACCACACTTGTTTTGGTAAAGTTTACAAAGGACAAGAAGTAATTGATGCTATTAAACAAGGCGACGAAATTGAAAAAATTGTAATAATAGAAGAATAGTTTTTTATAATAGACCTAACAGGTTTTTTAAACCTGTTAGGTCTTAAAAAACTGTTAGGTTTTAAATATAAAAATGATAAGATACTTAAACATATTATTTGTAATTTGTTTATTTTTTGAAAACATATCATTTTCACAAAATATAAATTTTAATTGGGTAAATAAAGCAGGCGGATTAACTCTTGATGCAAGTAGGGATGTTACAACAGATTCTGAAAATAATATTTATATCACTGGCGAATTTGAACATATCGCAACATTTGACACAACAAATTTATATTCTTTTAATTTCGATTTATTTGTAGCCAAATATGACGAAATTGGCAATTTACTATGGATTCAACAAGCTACTTCCTCTAACGATTTATTTAGCAGAACAATTGCTACCGACTCAAAAAATAACGTTTATATTGCTGGTGATTTTTCAGATACCCTTTTTATTGGCGATACTATAGTTACAGGACCGGTTAATTTAAAAACTGCTTTCGTAGCAAAATACGATACTTATGGACAGTTTTTATGGGTTAGAACTGCATTTAGCAATTCATTTGCAATTGCTTATAGCATTGCAATAAACTCAAACGATGAAATATATGTTGATGGAATGTTTGAAGATAGTGTAACATTTCATAATAATATAACATTACACAATTTACCATCAATAC
>JAVHRJ010000143.1:0-1114 GCA_036171595.1 Bacteroidales bacterium | reverse complement strand
CAGCTCAATTTTATCATCAAAAGCGGTTAGGATGGAGGCTATGGCTTTTTGTTCTGGGAGTGGGGGACAATAAAAATTATATTCTTTTATTCGATTAGGAGAAGTATGTCTAACTGTACTACCTGTAGCACTATTTACCATACTTTTTTGGTAATGACTTGTTCTTAAAAACCAATAGATAAATTCAAAATCATAATCAAAGTTAATAAATTGAACTAAACCAATTCTCTGATTATGTAAATATGTTTTGTTATCATTTGGAACTTTTGCTGAAAATCCTAATGTGTCACCATCTTTACTTAAATCAGTCATTGTAACAATAACATCATTAGGTTTTAAAATATAATCTTTAGGGAAATCACTAGAATAATATTTGAATTTATCACCTTTAAATCCACCTCCAACTTTAAAGTTACCAGGTGTTATTAAAATTTTATCATTAGATTCCAAAGAAATAAATTCGCCTTTAAAAGCAAAACCGTGTTTTATATTAATTATCTCACCCAAAGTCACTTCCTCCCAACCATCAGGTATTCTTTTTATTTCACTCATAGCTTGCTGTTTATTTGGTTTAACAAATCGTCAGCTTTCATTTCCATTTTAGAGAAGGCAAACCATTTTTTACCCAAGTCTTTTAAGGAAGCTTCAATATAAAACATAGAAGCGTTATTATTAATAAATTTTCTAATTTCAACAAAGGCATTCAATATTTGTATGCTTACCTGTACGGCAATATCACTTCTTAAAACAGCCGATAGCATAGCGATGCCTTGTTCAGTAAACACAAAGGGATTTACACTAGAATGTTTTAGTTTATTAAACCGGTCACAATTTGTGACCAGTTCGTTTTTTTCAATATCGGTTAACTGAAATCTAAATGAATTGGGAAATCTACTACTATTTCTTTTTACAGCTTGGTTTAGAACTTTGGTTTCTACTTGATACATTTCGGCCAAGTCTTTATCTACCATTACTTGAACTTCTCTAAAAGTAAATATTTGATTTTGTATGGAAATTAAATCACTCATAAGCTAAACCCAATATTTGCAAGTTGTTGTTTAATTTCTTCATTCAAGGCTTCTTCTTTATCAATTTGCGCTTTTAAAACAGTGGT
>JAVHRJ010000142.1:0-5525 GCA_036171595.1 Bacteroidales bacterium | reverse complement strand
ATAAAAAATAATCATTCTGAAATTACCGTTGTAGTTGATGAAAGTCGTGTTAACGGAATTACAAAAATTTTAGCCGACACAAAAAAACATATTCAAGCAATAATACTCGACGATGCTTTTCAACACAGATATGTTAAGCCAGGATTATCAATACTTTTAATTGACTTTAACAGACAATTAAAAAATGACCACTTATTACCTTACGGAGATTTACGCGAAAAAGAAAAAAGCAAAATACGAGCAAATATAATTATAGTAACAAAGATGCCATGCGAAATAAAACCAATTGAACGACGAATTTTAGAAAAAGATTTACAATTATTTCCATTCCAAAATTTATATTTTACGAAAATAAAGTATAAAAATCCAGTGATTATTTTTCCTGGAAAAACCTCAGCAATAAATTACAGCTTTTCAAAAAACAAATATCACATTTTATTAATTACAGGCATTGCTAACCCCAAAGACCTTTTAAATCATGTAAAAAAGTTTTCTACTTCAATCACACATTTAGCTTTTAAAGACCATTATTACTTTAAAGAAAAAGATATTGAAAAAATAATTAACACATTTAACAATATACAAAATAACAACAAAATATTGATAACCACCGAAAAGGATATGTATAGATTACGCGAGATTTCAAATAGCGTTTTACTAGAAAATATTCCAGCATTTTATATTCCCATAGAAATTGATTTTCTTTACAACGATAAAAATAGATTTAATAAACAAATTGTAGAATATGTTAGAAAAAATAAACCAATCAGCTCAATTTATTCTTAATAAGATAAATAGCAAACCAGAAGTTGGAATTATATTAGGCACCGGTTTAGGTGGATTAGTTAATGAAATTGAGATTTTATGCGTTTTAGAATACCAAAATATTCCAAATTTTCCAGTTTCAACTGTTGAAGGACATCAAGGGAAACTTATTTTCGGAAATTTATCTGGGAAAAAAGTAATTGCTATGCAAGGCCGATTTCATTATTATGAAGGATATAGCATGCAACAAGTTACATTTCCTGTTAGAGTAATGAAAAAACTAGGTATTAAAAATTTAATTGTATCAAATGCAAGCGGTGGAGTAAATCCCGATTTTGAAATTGGTGATTTAATGATTATAAACGACCATATTAATTTAATTCCCAATCCACTAGTTGGTAAAAATTTTGCAGAATTAGGACCTCGTTTTCCTGATATGAGCGATGCTTACAATAAAGTTTTAATATCAAAAGCCGAAGCAATTGCTAAAAAAAATAACATTAAAGTCCAGAAAGGAACTTACACAGGTGTAACTGGCCCAACACTCGAGACACCCTCTGAATACAAATATTTTAGAGCAATTGGTAGCGATGCAGTAGGAATGTCAACTGTTCCCGAAATAATTGTTGCACGCCACATGGCAATTCCTTGTTTTGCAATTTCAATTATTACCGATTTAGGTGTACCAGGTAAAATTGTTAAAGTTACTCATGCCGATGTGCAAAATGTTGCAGAAAAAGCTGAACCACTTATGACTATAATAATTAAAGAATTAATTAACGAATTGTAATAAATTTATTTTTTTACTTTTTTTTTATTGTTATAACGTGCTTTTTTATTAATTGAAATACATTAATTAGTCGCCACTTAAAAAACGTATAACAAAATTATATTAAGTTAAATAACTCTGAAAGATGTTGAAAATATATGCAAGAAAAAATAGTTAAACTGTAAAAATCTTGCATTTTTGCCCTTGTTTGTGTCCTCACAAACAAGATATTTATATAAATTTGGAAAAAGATTACAAATCGTTTGTGAAGACACAAACGAAGGCAGAGGTTTTTTTTATGCGTGTCCTGAGCTTGTTGATGGAATGAAAAAAAAATAAAGAATTATTAAAATCAAAAATGACAATAGTTTTAAAAAAGGGTTTTTAAGGTTCGGCTAATTATTCTTCTGAAAAATATTTCAACTTCTTACGATATTCAGAAAAAACATTTGCTCGCGATACAAATCCTAAATATTTACCATCTTTTACAACAGGAATATTATAATTTCCAGTTAAGTGAAATTTTTTAACTACCTCTCGCATTGTGTCATCAGGCGAGACTATTGCTTGAGGTACAAAACTTAAATCTTTTACAAACATAGAATCATAAAATTCTTGCTTAAAAATAATGTGTTTTATATGATCTAAAAATACAATGCTTATAAAATTGTTTTCTTTGTCAACAACAGGGAAAATATTCCTATTCGACTTACTAATAGTATCAATAAGTTTTCTTAAAGAATCATCGGGTGAAACAGTAATAAAATTTGTTTCAATAAGCTTATCAACTTTCATTAAATTAAGAACCGATCTATCCTTGTTATGTGTTATTAAATTTCCTTTTTGTGCTAACTTTCGAGTATAAATTGAATGCGGGTTAAAACTTCTATTAATTGCATAAGAAATTGTTGAAACCAACATTAAAGGAAAAATAAGTTCGTAACCATTTGTTATTTCAGCAATTAAAAATATTCCAGTAAGCGGAGCATACATTACACCCGAAAGTAAACCTGCCATACCAACTAATGCAAAATTACTTTCAGATAATTTAATTCCAAGTACTTCAAAAACTTTTGAAAACAAAAACCCAATATTAGCACCAAGAAAAAGTACGGGTGCAAAAATCCCACCTACTCCGCCTGCACCAAAAGTAACAGCAGTAGCAATTGATTTAAAAATAACTAAAGCTAAAAACATTAATATAACCGAATATATATTCTCGCTATATTGTGCAAACAAACTATGTTCAAAAAGATAAAAGTAATCGCCATGTAAACACGAATTAACAGTTTGATAGCCCTCGCCAAATAATGATGGCATTATAAAAATAAGAACTCCAAGAATTAATCCACCTATAACAATTTGCAAAATCCATGAGGAAAACTTTTTAAATATTTTTTTAGTTTGAATTTGAATTATAGTAAAGTACCATGCAAAAATTCCAGTTAACACACCAAGAAGAATAAAATAAGGAATTTCGCGAATATTAAATTTACTTATTAGTTGAAAATCGTAAATTACATCTTGTCCAAAAAACAAATAAGAAGTTAAAGCACCAAATGCCGATGAAATTAATAATGGTAAAATAGAAGCCATTGTTAAATCGAGCATAAATATTTCGAGCGCAAAAACTACTCCCGTTATTGGAGCTTTAAAAAGTGATGCAATAGCAGCTGCACCGGCACATGCAATAAGCAAAACAGTTTGTTTATAATTTAATCTTAACAATTGAGCTATAGAAGAGCCAACCGAAGCGCCAGTTGTTACTGAAGGCCCCTCTAGTCCAACAGAACCACCAAAACCAACTGTTAATGAGCTTGCAAGTATAGTTGTATAAATATTTGAAGGATTCATTTTTCCCTCTAACCTAGAAATTGCATATAGCACGTTGGGAATTTCGGGTTTTGGTTTCTTTTTTATAACGAATTTTAAAAGTACAATGACAATTAAAATCCCAACAAAAGGTGACACTAACAATAAAACATTCTGGTACTTATCTAAAAAAGCGAAATTTAAAAGATAACTAATAAAATGAACAATGTTTTTAATTAAAACTGCAGATAATCCGGCTAATATACCAACAATAACACTTAAAAATATCGTAAAATATTTATCATTTATATGCTTTAATCGCCATATTAACAATCTATTAATAAAATCATGAATATTAGAAGACACTTTTAACATTTCTTAAATTATGATTTAAATATTATAAAACACAAATCTAATAAAATTAAAAACAAATAATTTTATAAAGATAATTGCGAATATCTATCTTTATTTTTAGATTTGTATATTAAGTTTATAATAAAATGATTCAAAGAATTCAAACTCTATTTTTGTTGTTTGCTGTTGCATTTCAACTTTCTATGCTTTTTTTTCCAATAGCAAACTATATTATGCCAGGTAACGAAATTATTATTTTATCGGCTTCGGGATTCAAAACAGATGCAATATTAAGCGAAAAACTTTTTTCTACATTACTAAATTTTGCTTTTATTTGCATAATCACTTTATTAATTTTTGTGAATATTTTCTTATACAAACACCGCTCTTTGCAAATGAGAATTTGCTTTTTAAGTACTGCTTTATTAGTAGGGTTCCAAATATTTATATTTTGGTTTGCATGGGATTCTGGGCAAAAACTAGAAGCTATAACAAATTATAAAATAATAATAATTTTCCCAATAGTTTCAGCTATTTTAAATATTTTAGCATATCGCTCAATAAATAAAGACGACAAACTAGTTCGCTCATTAGATAGAATAAGATAAAAAACACTAACATGAATATTAACTTTAAAAAAAATTGGAAATTAAGAATTACAACTATTTTCTTTTTGTCATCTTTTATTGTACTTTCAATTTTTTCAGATTTTTTTCTCGATTTCGCTGTTAGCAATACAGTAATTTGGTTTTTTATTCAAACTTATAGATGGGTATTCATATTTGTTTCTTTATCGGTGTTATTGTACATATTGTTAAAAAACCCCTATAACTCATTCAGAAAACTCGAAGAAGACTTAATAACAAGTCGCAAAAACTATCGCCTTGTAGTTGACAATTTAAAAGACGATTATTTCTTTTATCGACACGAAAAAAACCAACCATTCAAATATTTAAGTTCTTCTGTAACTAATGTTATAGGATACTCGAAAGTTGATTTTATAGAATTATATAAAAAAATTGGAGCCTCTAAATTATACGAAAATAGTTTTGAACGTCACATGCAATTATCATACAACGACATAAAACAACCACCTTTTGAAATTGAAATAAAAAACTTAAATGGGTCAACAAATTATCTCGAAATAAAAGAGATACCCATTAATAATAAAAATGGCGAATTAATAGCAATAGAAGGAATTGCACGTAACATAACAAGGTATAAAATTGCTGAAAACGAATTAATTGAAAGAGAAAACAAATACCATACTTTATTTGAATCGGCAAACGATGCATATTTCATTATTAAAGATGATAAATTTATTGATTGTAACAGCAAAGCAACCGAAATTTTTAAATGTAGTATCGAAGAACTTATAATGCATACTCCTTACCATTATAAATTTTCACCTAACACACAACCAAATGGCGAAATATCTAGGGAATTAGCAAGAAACAAAATTGACTTAGCTTTAAAAGATAAACCACAATATTTTGAATGGAAACATATTAGAAATGGTGAAGAAGAATTTGATGCAGAAGTTTCGCTTAATAAATTTGCATTTAATAACGAAGATTATTTACTTGCAATTGTTAGAGATATTACAGAACGTAAATTTATAGAAAATCAAATTTTAGAAAAAGAAAAAAATTATCATCTTATTTTTGATAATAGTCCATTTGGAATGTTTTATTTTACAAACGAAGGTTTAATAACAGATTGCAATGATAAATACGAAAACATTCTGCAATTAAACAGAAAAAATATTATTGGGTACAATTTGTTAGCAACAGATTACAATAAAGATTTTATGGAAACAATTAAA
>JAVHRJ010000141.1:0-5548 GCA_036171595.1 Bacteroidales bacterium | reverse complement strand
CCAAATAAATAAAGCCATTGGTACTTTTAATACGCCAACAGCATTAATAGTTTCCCAAAAATGACCTTCAGAAGTGCTTGCGTCACCTATTGTTCCAAATGCTACTTCGTTCCCTTTATCAGAAAAATTGGTGAATTGTGCAAGTGCTTCGTTTTCGCGATAAAGTTTTGATGCCCATGCTAAACCGGCTAATCGTGGCATTTGTCCGGCAGTTGGCGATAAATCAGCTGCCGAATTTTTTTGAGTCATTAAATTTTTCCATGAACCATCGGCATTTGTATTTGCTGTGCTAAAGTGATTATTAAAAGATCGTCCACTATTATGCGGATTGTTTTTAATATCAGTATCGCCATAAAGTTGAGCAAAAAACTGTTCGGGAGTTAGCATGCCAGCCGCAAGCATAAATGTTTGGTCGCGATAATATCCCGAACGCCAATCGCCATTTTTAAAATTTTTTGCCATAACAATTTGTGCAACTTCTTTTCCGTCGCCAAAAATCCCAAATTTTGCTTTGCCCGAAAAAACTTCTTTTCGTCCAACAACGCTTAAATGCCGACTTAATGAAGCAATGTAAAAATCATTTAACACTTCTTTTTTAAAATCATCAAATGATAATTGTTCGATATTTTTATTGGATTCCATTATTTAAAAAATTATAAACAAAATTACAAAGAATAATTCTAAATAACGTACCTTTGTTTAATTAAATTATATTAAATTACTTTTGTAAAAATATTTTGTTTTTATGAAAACGTTAATTCTTAGCATTATACTTATGGGTTTAGCATTTGCAGGTTTTGCAATTACAATTCTTTTAAAAAAGGGAGGTAAATTTCCAGATACACATGTTGGACATAATAAGGAAATGAAAAAACGTGGGTTGAGTTGTGCTAATAATGAAAATATGGGGTGTAATTCGGTTGGCGATAAATCGAGTTGTAGTTCATGTTCGTTAATTGGAAATACAAATAAAAAATAAAATGGAAATTGGTAAAAATTTATTTGAGTGGTTAATACATTTTGGGATAAACACAAATTTGGCAAATGGTATAAAAATATTTATTGAGATATTTGTTATTGCAACGTTCTCAATAGTTATAAACTATTTGGCAAAAAAAATAATTTTATCAATTTTAACAAAAATAGTAAAGCGTAGCAAAAATCAATGGGACGATGTTTTATTAGAGAAAAAAGTATTTCATCGATTTTCACATTTACTTCCTGCAATATTAATTTACTATTCATCGAAATATGTTTTTTTAGGACATGCCGAAATTATTCATTTAATAAAATCAGGTGTAATAGTATATCTTATTGTTGTATTAATGATTGTAATAAATCAATTTCTAAAAGCATTAAATGAAATTTATTTACAATTACCATCATCGAAAGAACGTTCAATAAAAGGATTTTTGCAAGTTGTTAATATTTTTAATTTTTTAATTGGTGGCATATTAATTTTATCAGTATTACTTGATAAAAATCCTGGCTATTTTTTAACAGGAATTGGTGCTATTGCAGCAATATTAATGTTGGTTTTTAAAGATACTCTGCTCGGATTAGTTGCAGGCATTCAGCTTTCTTCAAACGATATGGTAAAAATTGGCGATTGGATTTCGATGGCTTCAAAAAATACAGATGGAACTGTAATTGAAATTTCGTTGCACACTGTTAAAGTACAAAATTGGGATAAAACTATTTCAATGATTCCTTCTTATTCGCTTGTTTCGGAGTCCTTTATTAATTATCGAGGCATTGAAGATTCAAAAACTCGCAGAATAAAACGTTCAATAAATATTGATATTAAAAGTATTAAATTTTTAGAAAATGATGATATTAATGAGCTAAAAAAAATAAAACTATTAGAGCCATATATCGTCGAAAAAATTAATGCATTAGAAAAACATAATTCGAGTATTGATGCCGATTTAACTGCAAAAACAAATGGGCAACGATTAACTAATATTGGAACATTTAGAAAATACATAGAACTGTATTTAAAAGAAAATAAAAATGTAAATCAAGATTTATCAATTATTGTACGACAGTTACAATCAACAGATACTGGAATCCCTATTGAATTATATTTCTTTAGTAAATTTTACGAATGGGAACAATATGAAATTTTTCAAGCCGACATATTTGACCACTTACTTGCAGTTGTTCCACAATTCGATTTAAGAATATTTCAAAGCCCTACAGGGTATGATTTTCAAAAAAGAACAGACTCAATATAAAAATGCCTAAAAATATTATTTAGTTATTTTTTAGAGTTAATAAACCTTACTTAATTTAAACAACAAAATGAGAAAAAAATGGCACGTTGTTATATCTATTACATTCGTAATGTTTATAGGTTGTACCTGAAACAAAGACAGCTTTAACTGATTCAATTGTAATTGACTCCACAATAATTAAAGAGGAGATTATAGACACGATTTCAAATGTTGAAGAAAATAGTACTGAAGGAAAAACTTTTGAAGAAATTGGGAATGATTTAATGAATTTTGAAACCATTTTCGGAATTAGTAATGGGCTTACCGCAAACGAACTAATAAAATTAATTGGTAATCCAAACGAAAAATCTGGTGCTGAAGAATGGGAATCAGACGGTATGGTTCATGATACATGGAAATACACAAAAAAGAATATTGAAATTGGAATGATTAGTCATGAAAACTCAGATCAATTAGTAAATTCTATTTTAGTTAACTCGCCAAGTAATGCTAAAACATCGAGAAACATTGGAATTGGAAGTTCAATTGATGAAGTAAGGTCAAAATATGCTAAAGAAATAGACATTTCTCAAAGCTCAGAAAATAGCCTTGTAGCTGGTTCACCTTTCGGTGGTATTATTTTTACATTCGAAAATAAAAAACTTATAACAATATTTATTCGAGTATTTTTAATTATTAACGACTAGTAATTATAACTTGTTTACTATAAACATTAGTATCTGAACGTATAATTAAATGATATAATCCGGTAGCTAATCCTGATTTGTCAATATTTACACTTTGTTCGTTGCTATTTAAAACAATCTTTTTATCAGATAATGTTCTTCCTAAATAATCAATGAAAGTAACATAATAAGAAAGTCCTATTGAACCAGTAAAATTAATTTGAATATTATCGCTTTCGGGTTGATTCACAATAAATATATTGTCATTTCCATTAGCCTCTGAACAATGAACAGCTATTGTTTCAGATGTTGTTGACATTCCATCAAAATCGGTTTGCTTTAAACGATAATAAACACTATTTGCTACATCTGAATTGTTGCTGTTATCAATGTATAAATAAGAATTTTCAACATTACTATTGCCAGCTCCTGTAATATTAGATAAAGCAAGATAATGAATTCCATCAATACTCTGTTCAATTGTAAAATAGTCATTGTTAATTTCCTTAGCTGTAAACCATTTTAACTCAACATTTGTTGGGTTGCAATAACCGTTAAATGATAGCAATTCAATAGGAAGTGGGCTTGATGATTTTCCTATTGCAAAATGAGAAAATGTACTCCACCCATTTCTTCTCGCGTATCCACCAGCAACAGTTCTTCCTGGAGTGTTAGCAGCATTAATTGTTCCTCCAATAGCTGACCAATCTGAAGCCAATGTTGATGCAGAAGGCCTTTTTAATGGACCAAAACTATTATTTACCAATCCAGCAAATGCATTTGAACCACCTCCATCAAACCAAAGATTTATTGAATAACTACCACTTGATGGATTTGCATTTGGATCAATTTGCCAAATCCCTTCACCTGCTATTGAGGCATAGGGGGTTCCTGCATCAATTGCAGTAAGTGCATTTAAAGCTCCAGTGCTTGTAAAAGACGATAAAAATTTAGCGTCGAAATAACTAATACCTGCTAAACTGTTATTTACTATTTCAGCAAGTCTATATGCAGTGGATATTCCAACTGGAAAAGCATAAGTGTTTGTGTTTGAGGCAAAATATCTGCGTAAATTACCATTAATATAACTTATAGAACTTCCAGTTGGAACTGAAGTTGCAACTGCGTTTTCTACTTGAAGTCTATAAGCACCAGTATTCATTATACCTGAAGTTAATGTTAATACACCTGTATTCTTCATAAACATATTTGTTAATAAAGTTAATCCAGTACTGGTATTGTTCATAACAACATTATTTAAATCAAGTTGCGAACTACCCTGAGTATAAGTTTGTGCAGTGGCCCCATTAAATTCTAAAGTACTTGTTGCTCCAGTATTGCTGAAAGTTGTATTTCCAGCTGAATTTACAAAGTTGCCAGCCACAGTTATATATTTCCCGTTGGAATTAAAAATACTGGTTGCGTTTGTTGTGGTAAAATTGCCTCCAATATCTACACTGTTATTTGTTTGTACTGTACAGTTTGTACTTCCAGCAACATCTGTAATGGTAAGGTTTCCTAACTTGCTTGTACCAACAAAGTTTCCAGTCATTTGATGTGTAGTTAAGTCATCATTAAAAATAATTGTAGAAGTTGGAGAAGCTACAATCATTCCGTTATTTGTTATACTTCCACAAATTTTTAATGTACTTCCAGCAGATAATGTTAAAGTAGAACCAGGATTTATGGTTATATCTTTCACACTAACACTTCCGGTAATGACGGGCTGAAAAGAAGAGGCTGAAGTTATTACAGCATTTATTGAGCAATCAGGAGTAGTACAGCTACCCCAATTTTGAGTAGTTCCCCACGTTGTATTTGATGCACCTCCTGTCCAAGTTAAAGTTGTAACTCCAGTATAATTAATTATTCCTGTGGTTGTTGGTGTAAAGTCAATTGTAAATCCAGAAGTGCTATTTGAATAGTTTTGTATAACCAAAACATAAGTTTCGCCAGTAGCTACACTTACACTAGTTTCATAAGCACCATTATAACAGGTTGTACTATATGGCGCAGGAGCAGTGCTAGTTGGGTTCATGCCTGTAACTCCCATCCCATCAAAATCGCATGCAGCTACACTTCCACCACCTGAACTTGTAATTGCAGCACAAGTAGAAGCTAATGTACCAGTTATTTTCCATAATACCCAATCATAATCTGTTTCATTTCCACAAATGCCATCATAATCATTTGGAATAATATTAAAACTTAATGGACCATTATTTGCAATGTTTAATGTATACCATACTGAACCTTTTTCACCACTTGTGCAATTTGCAGAACCATCGTGGTCACAAATATTTCCTAATGCCTGATACCCAGGATTACCAATAGACATTGTAGAATTGCAAACAGCAAAAGCTCCAGGGCAATCTTGCCCTGGAATAGGAGGTAAACTACTAGTATTATCAATTACTGTAAGGTTAAAAGTTCCAATATCATTATTCCTACCATCTACCCTAATATAATAAGTTGTTCCTGAAGTTAATCCTGTAACAATCATTTCAGAATTATTGTAAGAATTTGATCCACATATTGGTGCTGATTGGCTACAAGCTGTTCCAAATAGGGATAATGAACTACAAGTACCTTGATAAAGTGCAATTTGAGTAGACAAGATAGAGCCTAAAGTTGTTCTTACTTTTA
>JAVHRJ010000140.1:0-1120 GCA_036171595.1 Bacteroidales bacterium | reverse complement strand
ACTCGAGGTAAAAAATTATTTAGCTATTGGTAGCATAAATATCCAATGGTTTATACCGCTTTGCGAGTTGGTTACGTGCTGCTTACCGCTTTATCATTGCGCATGGGCGTAGCCCTAACATTATCATTAAAGCAGCATGAAACCAATTTGCTGTTAGGGGTAGTGGTTTTTCATATCTTTATTTTTAAGCTTTTGAATCAATAATCTTAGGAAATTTGTCCCCATATATCACAAGACTATGTTAAAAATATTATTTTTATTATAAACATTAACAAAATATTATTATTTATTCAAAAAAATAATGTTTAAAATACTTCAATTACCACATTTTAAACAACTTATAATTTCAATATAATAAATATACAAAATACATATTACTAATTTATAGACAATTATGATTATTGCGTATTTTTTGTTACTAAAGTGTTAAAAACTAAATTAAAAGGTATAATTTTTTTGCTATATTTTTGTGTCGGGTTGAGATGTTGATAAAATAATTTGCAACTAATTTACAGTTACTAAAATAATAATATATATATTTGTAATGAAAAAAGAGAAATTATTAACCAGATTCCTTAATAAACCTAAGGATTTTACATATTCTGAATTAAAAAGACTACTTTCTGGGTTTGGCTATGAAGAAAATAGTAAAGGTAAAACATCAGGTTCTAGAGTGGCTTTTATAAATGAAAAAACAAAGCATATTATTAGTATTCATAAACCACATCCAGGAAATATTATAAAATTATATATATTGGACATTGTAAAAGATGCTCTTATTGAAAAAGGTCTTATATGAATAATACTTTAACTTATAATGGATTTATAGGCTCTGTGCAATTTAGTACAGATGACGATGTATTTTTTGGCAAAATTGAAGGCATTAATGACCTTATTACTTTTGAAGGTGACAGTGTCTCAATTCTTAAAAAAGCTTTTAAAGAAGCTGTCGATGATTATTTGGAACTTTGTAAAGATAACAATCTAAAACCTCACAAATCTTATACAGGTAGTTTTAATGTGCGAATTTCACCTAAATTGCATGGTAAAGCTGTAATGTATGCAACTTGTTCAGGAATGAATTTAAATCAATTTATTCAACAAGCTATTGAATATAGTG
>JAVHRJ010000139.1:0-5583 GCA_036171595.1 Bacteroidales bacterium | reverse complement strand
TTCTAACTTTTTACTTTCTAACTTTATAAACTTTCTAACTATGTATAGAGGATTATTAGCACCTGCCCATTGACATTCTTTTGTTTTATTATTAATAACGAGCAATGAAATATCCATTCCATCTTTTTGCTCACCTTGCACTCCTTTTTGTTGAAGAGCGTTAATAATTTCTTTTCTAAGTTCGTTTAATACTTGACTTGCTTGTTTTATTTCTTGTTTTCGAACAATTTCGTTTAAAAAACTTATTCCTAGCATCGACATAAATGCACCTGGAACTCCGTGCCCTGTACTATCTGCTACTGTAATAATTATAAAGTCGTTAATTTTTGTAGTCCAATAAAAATCACCCGAAACAATATCTTTTGGTTTAAATAAAATAAAATGTTCGCCTAAAATTGATCTTGCAGAATCGCTAATTGGTAAAACCGCTTCTTGTATTCGTCGAGCATAATTTATACTGTCTGTTACTTCTTTGTGAATTTCTTCAATATGTTCTTTTTGAATTGTAACTAAATCGCGTTGTGCCTCAATTTCGTCGCGTTGAGTAGAGATTTCTTCTTTTTGCTGGTTAATTTCTACATTTTGTTGTTTTAATAAAACATTAGCTTTTCGTTTGTTTCGATAATTTTTATAAACAAAACTTACTAATAAAATCATTAATGCAAATCCAATAATAAAAGCATATTTAATAATTATTTGCTGTTTAATTTCATTTTGTTGAAGTTGTTTATCTTTATTTAATAGTTCTATTTCTTTTTGTTTTTTTTCATTTTCATATTTAGCTTCCATTCCTTTAATTTGCCTATTTCCTTCTATAGAAAAAATACTATCGTGTATAAGTTTAAATTGTTTATGATATTCAAATGCTTCTTTATAATTTTCAATATTGCTATATGTTTCAGCTAAAACTTCGTATGCATAACTTTGTAAAGGTAATACTCCAATTTCTTTAGCAATTGCAGCACTTTTTTTTGCGTTAATAATCGATTCGTTATAATGTTTTAGTTTGTTGTATAATGCAGCAATATTTCCAAGTACCGACGACTGGCCTTCCTTGTCTCCAAGTTGATTCCTAAGATTTAATGATTGTTTGTAATATTTTAAACATTTATCATATTGATTTAATTCGAAATATACATTACCTAAATTGTTATAACATCCCGAAAGTCGATATTTGTCATTTAATTTTTCGTCAATTGTTAACGATTTATTAATAAAAGAAATAGATAAGTCGTAGTTTTTTTTATATTGATATGCTAATCCAATATTGTTATAGCATGAAGACATTTTACTTTTATCTTTCATTTTTTCTGCTATTCTAAGAGCTTTAAAATAATATTCTAATGCTTTATCATTGTCGCCTAATTTTCTATTAATTATTCCAATGTTCATATAGCTTGTTGAAACCCCTAAACTATCACCTAATTTATCGTCAATTTTAAGCGATAACAAATAATAATCTAAAGCTTTGTTATATATGCCGAGCTTGCCATATATTAATGCAATGTTATTGTAACATGCAGAAGTATTTTTACTTTTTGTTTTAATATTTATGTAATTGTTTTCTTTAAAAAGTTTAAGTGCTTTTTGGTGATATTCGATGGCCTTATTTAATTCGCTTTTATCTTCGTAATAAAATGCACAATGAGTGTATGCGTTAGCTAACCATTGTGTGTTTTTAATTGTTTTACTTAAGTTTAGTTCTTGTTTTAAAAAAAATTGTGCTCTAATGGTGTCAGAAAATTCGTATATAAAAAAAAGTTTAGAATATACATCAACTACAACAGTATCTGACTTGTTGTTTTTTATTATTTTAAAAAGACTGTCAACTTCTTTTGAGTTTTGTCCAAATAAATTGTTGCAAATAAAAAGTGTTGTTATAAAAATAACGAAATAAGTGTTTTTAATATTTAATTTTAATAAGTTCAAAAAGCCAAATGTTATTTTTTATAAAGTGAATTTGAATTTTTTCAAAGTTAAAATTTAATTAATTAATTTTTTAAAATAAATATTTTATTCAGCATAACATTGATTATTTTTGTTGAAATAATCATAAATATGTCAAATTATCGCCAAAAAATAGAATCGAAAAAATACACATTTGAATATACCGCATTTGACAGGTTAATGCAACATCGTATATATAAGGTACTTCTTATTTGTAATTTATACGATGCTTTTATTTTAGAGGAAGATGGACGAATAGACGAACGAATATTTAACGAATATTTTTCACAAAATTTACGTTATCCACCAGTATTTATTCAAGCTCATACAGTTGCTGAGGCTTTTAAAATTCTTGAGAGTGAGCCAATAGATTTAATTATTACAATGTTAACGGTTGAGGGGATAAATGCATTTAAGTTAGCTCAAAAAATTAAAGAAAATTATCAAGAAAAACCTATAGTTGTGCTTACTCCATTTTCGAGAGAAGTTTCGCTTTGGGTAGAGCGTGAAGAGAAAAACTCAATTGATTATATCTTTTGCTGGCTTGGCAACACCGATATTTTATTAGCAATAATAAAATTAATTGAAGATAGAATGAATCTTAGTCACGATGTTGAAGAAGCTGGTGTGCAAGCAATTTTATTAATAGAAGATTCAATAAGGTACTATTCCTCTTATTTACCAAATATTTATAAAATATTTTTTCATCAATCAAAAAAGTCGATAAATGAAGGGTTAAACGAGCATCAAAAAATGTTACTTATGCGTGGAAGACCAAAAATATTATTAGCCACGAATTACAACGATGCTGTTATTTTATTCGATAAATATAAAGAAAATCTTATTGGCGTAATATCCGACATGAGTTACAAGGTAAATGGATTAAAAGAGCCACATGCAGGTATACTGTTATATGAAAAAGTTCATGCTGAAGATAAATTTATGCCATTCTTATTGCAATCGAATGATGCAGCCAATGAGACAATTGCAAAAAGTATAAACGTTGATTTTATAAATAAATATTCAAAATCGTTATCGTTAGAATTGCACGATTATATAACCCATAACCTTGCTTTTGGCGATTTTATTTTTAAAAACCCAATTACAGGTGAAGAAATTTGTAGGGCACCCGATTTAAAAATATTACAAGAAAAAGTACAAATTGTACCAAGCGAAACAATTGAGTTTCATGTTAAAAGAAACGATTTTTCAAAATGGATGAATGCTCGTTCACTTTTTCCATTAGGTAGAATGTTTAAATATTTAACATACAATGATTTTAAAAGCACCGAAGAGGTTAGAGGCTTTATTTATGAGGTAATAAGTGTTTATAGAAAATATAGGGGAAAGGGAATTATTGCAAAATTCAGTAGAAAAAATTTTGACGAATATCTTAATTTCTCTCGAATTGGAGATGGCTCAATTGGAGGTAAAGCACGTGGTTTGGCATTTTTAGATGTTATTTTAAAAAAACACGAACTTTCTGATAAATGGGATGGAATTAAAGTTTGTATTCCTAGAACTGTTGTTTTAAGCGCTGAGGTTTACGATGAGTTTATAGTATCAAATAATTTAAATATAAAAGCTCTCGAAAAAAATACCGATGAAGAAATTTTGCAAATGTTTATTAATTGCGATTTACCTACAAAAGCATTTAACGAGTTAAAAATTTTTATTTCTTTAACTAATGGTCCAATTGCCGTAAGATCGTCGAGTAAGTTAGAGGATTCGCATTATCAACCTTTTGCAGGTATATATGCAACGTATATGGTGCCTAATGTTAAAACAAATAAAAAACTAACACTTCGTTTTTTAACTCAAGCAGTAAAAAGTGTTTATGCATCGGTTTATTATAAAGGCAGTAGGGCTTATATGACAGCAACTTCAAATATGATTGACGAAGAAAAAATGGGAATAATTTTACAGGAAGTATGTGGAAAACAATATGGAAATATTTTTTATCCTGTAATTTCTGGTGTAGCTCGTTCTATAAACTTTTATCCTATTGCCCCCGAAAAAACAGAAGATGGAATTGTTAATATGGCCTTTGGTTTAGGTAAATATGTGGTTGAAGGTGGACAATCGCTTCGTTTTTCGCCCGAGTATCCAAAAAAAATATTACAACTTTCAACACCAGATATGGCATTACGCGACACTCAAAAAGAATTTTATGCTCTTCGATTGTCCGAAGATAGTTTTAAACCATCAACAGACGACGGAGTAAATACTGTGAAAATACCTATAAAAGAGGTTGAAAATGAATCTTCATTTTTATTCGCTGGTTCAACTTACGATTACGAAAATCATATAATTAGAGATGGAATAATGGAAGGTGGAAAAAAAATTATAACCTTTTCAAATGTTTTACAACATAATATGTTCCCTTTTTCAAAAATTTTAACCGAGCTCTTAAAAATTTGTCAAAAAGAAATGGGCAATCCAGTTGAAATTGAATTTGCAGTTGATGCAGATGTTCCATCCGGACAATCAAAAATTTTTAACGTGCTTCAAATCAGACCAATTGTCGAAAATAAAGAAAAAATATCAATTGATTTAATTAATATACAAAACGATAAAGTAATACTAAAAAGTAACTCAGTTCTTGGAAACGGTATAATTAAAAATCTTTTTGATATTGTTTATATTAAACCAGAGGATTTTAATTTTTCTAAAAGTATTGAAATTGCTCAAGAAATTGAAAAAATAAACGAGCTTTTTGTAAAGCAAAATAAAAATTATATTTTAATTGGGCCTGGGCGTTGGGGTTCGAGTGACCATTGGTTAGGAATTCCAGTTAAATGGCATCAAATTTCTGCAGCACAACTAATAGTTGAATCGGGAATGAAAAATTATAGAATTGACCCTAGCCAAGGAACTCATTTTTTTCAAAATTTAACTTCTTTTAGAGTTGGATATTTTACTATAAACCCATTTTTAAACGAAGATTTTTATAATATTGATTATCTTAATTCTTTGCCAATAGAGTTTGAAAATAAGCACATTAAACATGTTAAATTTAAAAAATCTCTAGAGGTTAAAATTGACGGGAAAAATAATTGTGGAGTAATTTTTAAACCTGTTTAGTATAAATAAATAAAATTATACCTTTGACGACAAAATAAGAGATTTAAAAAATGATGATTAATTTCATTTTTTAGATATTTTTAGTTTGCTTATTTTACATTTTATTTTTAGATATTTTTAAACCTTTTTTAAATAAATTAGTGATGAAAGTAGAACAAATAATGAAAGACCTCGAAAAGAAACACCCAGGTGAGGTGGAGTATTTACAGGCAGTAAGAGAAGTTTTAGAATCTGTTGAGGAAGTTTATAACAAAAATCCTCAGTTCGAATCGGCAAAAATTGTTGAGCGAATAGTTGAGCCAGACAGAATTTTAACATTTAAAATTCCTTGGGTTGACGATAATGGTAATGTACAAGTAAATCTTGGTTACAGAGCTCAATTTAATAATGCTATTGGACCATATAAAGGTGGATTACGTTTTCATCCATCTGTAAACATTAGTATTCTAAAATTTTTAGGATTCGAACAAATCTTTAAAAATTCACTTACAACATTACCTATGGGTGGTTCAAAAGGCGGTTCCGATTTTAATCCAAAAGGAAAATCGAATG
>JAVHRJ010000138.1:9138-23355 GCA_036171595.1 Bacteroidales bacterium | reverse complement strand
CTTGCCAAAGTAATGATAATGAAATGCCATTACTAGTTAAGGGTTACGATTATTTAATAAAATATCATACATATTATTATAACAATATAAAAGATAATGCAGATACTTTATTAACTAATGTGTATAAAATAACCGATAGCACTGAATTAAAAATAGTTTTGAACCCTAAAGAAGGAATGCTTACAATTAATCAATATGATACTTTAATAAACTATAATATTTTTAACTTAATGAACCAATTAAACAATGCCAAAAAAACTGGAAGTTATGGTTACTATCAATCACAAAAAGAAGATATGACAGTTTTAATAAATTCGGGTAAGGTTAATTATAAAATTATTTTCACTTCATTATCAGGTAATAAGGAAAAAAACGCTATTGTTTTAATTAATGATATTCAAGCTGATATTTTAGTTGGTAACAAATGTCAATAAATTTTATAAAAAGAGTTTTATAAAATTTATTATACCTTCGCCAAAATGAATACGAAACGATTTTTAATATACTTTTGTTTAGTATTAGCAATGGTTTTTTGGGGATTTTCATTTGTTGGATCAAAAATAGCGTTAGATGGAAATATTCAACCAATATCATTAGTTTTTATTCGATTAATTATTTCGAGTGTATTTATGTTAATTTTAACAAAATCGTTCGGAATGCTTCAAAACATTAAAAAAAAAGATTTAAAATGGTTTGTTTTGTTAGCTTTTTTTGAACCATTTTGTTATTTTTTAGGCGAAACTTATGGCTTGCAATTAATAACTTCGACATTGGGGGCAGTTCTAATTTCAACAATTCCCTTATTTGTTCCTTTGTTTGCATGGTTAGTATTTCGTGAAAGAGTTACTATTTTAAATTTAATTGGAATAGTAATTTCAATTATTGGTGTATTGTTAATTATTTTTGAGAGAAGTTTAGTTTTAAATGTGTCATTGTTAGGAATTGGACTTCTAATGATTGCTGTGTTTTCGGCAGTTGGTTACACAATTATGCTAAGGCATATTGCAAAAACTTATTCGCCCGTAACAATAATTACATGGCAGAATCTTTTTGGTATGATTGCTTTTTTACCTTTATTTTTTATTGTTGATTTACAAGCGTTCAATCTTTCTTTTTTTAACACTAAAATAATAATTACAATACTATGTTTAGGAATATTCCCGTCGTCTCTTTCTTATGTTTTTTATACTTATGCTGTAAGAGAATTGGGTGTAAATAGAGCTACTATTTTTACGAATTTAATTCCTGTTCTTACGGCTATATTTGCATTCATTATAATGAATGAAGAATTATCCTTTTGGAAAATTATTGGAATTATTATAGTAGTTTTTGCATTAACAATTTCGCAAGTAAATAAAATTAAGTTATTTAAATAATTTTGTGCAACTTTATAATTGCACAATAAGTCTAAATTAAAAAATAATTATGAAATATAATTTAATAGTAATAGCTTTATTTATAATACAAACTTGTTATTCTCAAATTGGTAAAGATTGTACAACTCCTATGGTTATAAGTTCTTTGCCATTTTCAGCCAGTGGAACAACAAATGGTTTTGGTATGGACTACCAAGTTGGCCCTAATGGAACAACTTATATGACTGGTAACGATTTTGTTTTAAGATTTCAACCGGCCGTTAATATGAAAATTTCTATTGCGTTAACAGGAACAAATTCATTGTGTGGTTTGTTTTTAGCTAACAATTGCCCCGATGCTCCCGGCGTAAATTATATAGCTTATGTTGAAGCATCTAGCGGCAATCCCTCAATGTCAAATATTCAAGTTTATAGCGATACAGTTTATTACATAATTATTGATACTTATAATGCGTTTTCTCTTTTCCCTTCAACAACTTTTAATATTAATGTTATAAAAGCTTTCGATGTTGATTTGGCTGGCGGTAAGGTTTATGATCCTATTACTAGTTGTGAGTTGTCTAATAATCAGCGATTTGTTTTTAGGTTCTCAAATGTTGGAGTTGATACTGTTTTTAACCCAGAAATTGGTTTTCAAGTTAATAATGATGTTCCAGTAATCGAAACTGATTTAGATACTATTGTGCCTGGTGTTACATATTTGTATACATTTAATACACACTACGATTTATCTCAACTAAATGCTACATACATTATTAAAATGTTTACAAAATATGTAGGTGATATAAATAATTATAATGATACAATTATTTTTCCTATTGTTAATAATGAAACTGTTAATGCATTTCCATATTTTCAGGATTTCGAAAATGATTCAAAAGGTTGGTCAACTGCATGGCTAAGTCATATTTTACCTGGAACGAGTTGGAAATATGAAACTCCTAATAAACCAATAATAAATCACGCATCATCTGGTAATAAATGCTGGGTTACTGATTCGGCTGGTACTTGTATCCCTAACGAAAGTTCTTATGTAATTGGACCATGTTTCGATTTTTCAACATTAACTCTTCCAGTACTTGATTTAGATATTTGGTACGAAACAGATGTTCCCGATATGGTTACTATTGAATTTTCTACCGAAAAAAACGCCGACTTGCATTGGCATCAATTAGGTAATACTGGTGATGCTAATAATTGGTACAATACACCAATCGGTTATTCGGCCGCTGGTTGGAATGGCAGTAGCGGTGGTTGGTTACATGCAAGGCATACACTTGATACTCTTGGTGGAGAACCTTATGTGCAATTTAGAATAACTTATTTAAGTGGGAATAACAACGTGAAAGAAGGTTTTGCATTCGATAATATTAAAATTTCTGAATCGCCATTAAACGATGTTTCACTTGATGAAATTATTTATCCTACAGGTAGTTGTAAGTTGTCCGCAATTGATTCGGTTATTGTAAAAATTACAAATCATGGAATGAATGCAGTTCATGGTTTTGATGTTAAATGTTCAATAGATGGTGGGGCAAATTACATTACAGAAACAATTCAGGATACATTGAATTTCCTTGATACAATGACTTATAAGTTTGCTGCAAATTTTGATTTTAGCGCAATAGGTTTGCATAATGTTATTTGTTATACTAATTTAATTGCTGAACAAAATACAACAAATGATACTGCAAAGATTGAAATAATGCACTATTCAAGTGTTTCGACATATCCGTATTTTGAAGATTTTGAAACTAGTAATGGAACTTGGTTCACATCTGGAATTAATTCTTCGTGGCAATGGGGAATTCCCACTGATTCAGTATTAACAGCTGCTGCATCTGGTTTTAAAATTTGGGCAACAAATTTAAGTGGTTACCATAATTTTTCTGAACATTCGTTAGTTACAAGCCCTTGTTTTGATTTATCAACAATGACAAACCCAAAACTAAGAATGAAAATTTGGTACGATGAAACTTATCCAACTTATTGTCAGTTTAAAATTTCTACTGATGGTGGAATAGTATATAATACACTTGGTACAGCTAGTGAACCTAATTGGTATAATGCAGGTTATTCGTGGACAAATTCATCAAATGGATGGAAAGAAGTTGAACATACATTGCAAACTTATGCAGGAAACCCTGATTTTAGGCTGCAATTTGCTTTTGAAGGTGCAGTTGAAAAAACAGGGTTTGCTTTTGATAGTATAGTGATTTGCGATATGCCTAAAGCATCTTTTAACGAAGTTTCTACAAAAGGTTGGCAAGTAATTTTTAATAATTCATCAAATTTAATTGATTCGTGTTTGTGGGATTTTGGAGATGGGTTGTATTCAAATGTATTAAATCCAACCCATTCATATACTAGTGCCGATTCGGTATTGGTAACTTTAATTGTTTACAATGCTTGTGGAATAGATAGTATTAAAAAATATGTCCATCCTAAATATGTTGGAATTGCTGAAAATGATTTATTAAATTTCATAAAATTATATCCAAATCCTATTAAAGATGAATTAAACATCGACTTTAATGAAAAATTTGGGAATTGTATTATTGAAATTAACAATATACAAGGAGAAACTGTTATTAAAAATGTGTATAATGTTAATAATAAAAATAATTTTGTAATTTATACAAATAAATTGCCTAATGGTTTGTACTTTGTTAAAATAAATTGTACTAAAGGAATA
Organism: Bacteroidales bacterium; assembly: GCA_036171595.1. GTDB lineage: Bacteria > Bacteroidota > Bacteroidia > Bacteroidales > GWA2-32-17 > GWA2-32-17. Next base: position 19,284 of record JAVHRJ010000138.1, on the reverse strand, counting down.
ATAAATTACAAAATAATTAAATTATAAACTATAAATTTTTTTATAAAAATCAATGTTTCGTCATTTCTGCGAAAGCAGGAATCTCCCTGCACTCGCTCGCTTCCTGCGAGTGAGTAATTTTACTCATACACTCGCTGGAAGCGAGCGTAGGTGTGGAAGTTATTTATAACCATATTTTCCTTTCCACCTTTGTGCAAGAAAAGCTAATATTTCTTTTTCTTTAGCAGTAGATTGTGGGTTATAAAAACATGTTCCTGAAATTTTTTCGGGAAGAAATTCCAAGTCAACAAAATTATTTTCGAAACTGTGAGCATATTTATATTCTTTACCATAACCAATATTTTTCATAAGTTTGGTTGGGGCATTTCTTAAATGGAGTGGGACTGGTAAATCTCCAGTTTTTTCAATTAAAGCTAAAGCTTCATCAATTGCCAAGTATGTAGAATTTGATTTGGGTGAAGTAGCCAAATATACGACAACTTCAGAAAGAATTATTCTCGATTCGGGCATACCTATAACATTTACTGCTTCAAAGCAATTTGTTGCTAACAAAAGAGCATTTGGGTTTGCTATTCCAATATCTTCGGCAGCAAGAATTATCATTCGGCGTGCAATAAATTTAATGTCTTCGCCACCAGCAAGCATTCTGGCTAAATAATATACTGCTGCATTTGGGTCGCTTCCACGAATTGATTTTATAAAAGCAGAAATTATATCGTAATGTTGTTCCCCATTTTTGTCGTACGTGGCAATGTTTTGTTGAAGAACATCAACAACATTTTTATTATTAATTACAATATCATCATTCGCAAATGAACTTGAAACTAAATCAATAATATTTAATAATTTTCTAGCATCGCCACCCGAAAATCTTAAAAGTGCGTCAGTCTCTTTTAAATCGATTTTTTGTTTTTTAAGAATTGTATCGTTTTCAATAGCTCTTTTTGTAAGTTCAAGTAAATCTGATTCTTCTAACGATTTTAAAATATAAACTTGGCAACGCGATAAAAGTGGTGTAATTACTTCGAATGATGGATTTTCGGTTGTTGCGCCAATAAGCACAACTGTTCCTTTTTCAACTGCACCAAGCAAAGAATCTTGTTGCGACTTACTAAAACGATGGATTTCATCAATAAAAAGGATAGGAGCGGGGCTATCGAAAAAATGTTTTGATTTTGCTTTTTCTATAACATCACGCACATCTTTAACTCCTGAATTTACTGCACTTAAACTAAAAAAAGGACGATTTAGTTTATTCGCAATAATGTTAGCGAGTGTGGTTTTTCCTACACCTGGAGGTCCCCAAAGTATCATTGATTGCAAATTGCCACTTTCGACCATTTTACGTAATACAGCATTTTTCCCAATGATGTGTTGTTGACCAATATACGAATCAAAATCGGTTGGTCGCATTCGCTCTGCTAGTGGTTTATTTGACATTTTCTTTGCTAATTAATAAAATTAATTTTTATGACTTGCTTAAAAGTACGACTCCATAGGGGTCGGATATTTATAAAATTGTATCAGGTTACAAATATATGACCCAGAATGGGTCAAACAAAATTTATGCATAAGTCATAATTTTATGTTTGCTTTTTTCATCGTTTTTAATAGAGTCAATAATTCTTGATTTTTTTCGATATCAATTTAACCCATAATTAGTAAATCCTAAATTATTGCTTAGGTTTAATTTTCCATCTTCTATGTGACCAAAGCCAATCTTCAGGTTTTTTTATTATTGTTTTTTCGAGTTTTTGCATATAAAGTTTTGTTATTTCTCCATCGGGCGAAGTTAATGGTTCGTCAACAATCTTTGAAAGTTCAACAGCATAATATCCTCTTTTAATTCTTTGGATATCAATAAAAATTACGGGTAGATTATATTTTTTTGCATATTTTTCGGGACCATGAAGGCAAGCTGTTTCTTGATTTAAAAATTTCATCCAATATGCTTTTGTTACGTTTGAAGGACTTTGGTCGCCAACCATTGCAAAAAATGCAGTTTTATTTTTATAACTTTCAAAAGATAAGGCAGTAACATAAATTGAACAAAGGTGCATTCCAAATCTACTTCTATTATTTTTTAAATATTTATCGAGATATTTATTGGATAGAGGTTTGTAAAATCCAACGGGAATGTGTTTTATGTAAAAACTCGAAGTCAGTGCAGCCCATTCCCAATTTCCATAATGTCCCGAAGCACCAATTACACCTTGATTGTTATTGAAATATGAATCGAGAAACTCTGGATTTAATACAACTTGTCGTTTCATAATTTGTTTTTTTGACATTGTAAAACTTTTTAATGATTCAACAATTAAATCGGAAATATTTAAATAAACTTTATGTATTATTTTCTTTTTTTCTTTTATAGTTTTATTTGGAAAAGCATTTGTTAAATTTTGAAATATTACAGAATATCTATACTTGAAAATATTGCCAACAATAAGGGCTAAAAATGAAGAAAATACATAGATTATTGGGAATGGAGTAATAGCAAAGAGTATTACGAATAATCGGAATATAATGTAAACTATAAAGTTCATAATACAAAGGTATTTAATTTACATAAATATTTTTGATAAAAAATATTGTAGCTTATAAATGCTTGTAGTATAATAATATATAAACGTATAATTTTTGTAATAAATTAAATTGTTATATTTGAAAAAAATAATTCTTTTATATTAATGAAAAAACAAATTCCATTAATTTCTCTAGTAATTATAAGCTTTTGTATTGTATTGTTTTTTTACGGAAAAGTTCTAATTAGTCCGAATAGCTATTTATTTAATACCGATGGCGATGCAATAAAAAATTATTATACATATTATTATCACATTACAAATGATAGTTCGTATATCAACTTTCAAGGTATGAATTATCCTTATGGAGAGCATTATTTATACACAGATTGCCATCCAGTTTTTTCGAATATTTTTCAATTTTTAGGGAATTACTTTAAAAATATTCATAATTATTGTATTGGTTTTATTAATTGGCTGATGATTTTTTCAATATTTCTTACTTCTATTTTGTTATACTTTATTTTGCTTGAATTTAAAATTCAAAAATGGATTGCAGTTTTCTTTTCAATTGGAATTACATTATTACAACCTCAAATTTTTAGATTATTTGGGCATTTGGCATTGTCATACAGTATTTGTATCCCATTAACTTGGTTGTTACTAATAAAATATTATAAAAGTAATAATAAATTATTGTATATTGTTATTCTTTTTTTGAATAACTTATTTTGGTTGTTTATTCATGCATATTTAGGTGTAATAATTATTTTCTTTGAAGCAATTGTTTTATTAATTATAACTTTGTTTAATAGGCTTGAACGTAAAAAGTATATTTCATATTTTAGTTTTTTTATAACAATTTTAATTCCTCTATTGTTTTTTAAGTTATTTATTTTTTTTACTGATAATCATATTGGCAGAACAAATAATCCATCGGGTTTCTTTTTATATAACGCAGAACCTGACGATATTTTAATTCCACACCATGCGCCATTACGACCTTTGTTTGATAAAATAAATGGGTTACATATTAATTTACAATGGGAGGCTTGGGGTTATATAGGTTTCATTTTTTCAATAATATTAATTTACATTTTGTTATTTTTTCTTATTCAAATTTTTAGAAAAAGAAAAAATTTGATATATCAAAAATATTTCGAGAATAGCTTTTTAAATATTTCATTGTTGTCGGCAATTGTAGTTTTATTGTTTGCATTTGGATTGCCTTTTAAACTATTTCGTGAATCTATTGATTATTTTAATACGGTTAAGCAATTTAGGGCTACTGGTAGGTTCGATTGGGTATTTTTTTATGTGTTTTCGGTTTTTTCAGTTTATGTTGTTAATCAATTATTTTTATATTTAAAAAGTAAAAATAAAAATATTATTGCGTATATATTGTTATTTTTTTCTATATCTTTTACGATAATCGAGGGAATTTATTATCATTTTGATGTTTCAAGCAGTATTTGTAAATCAAAAAATCTTTTTTCTAAAGATAATTTAGATAACAATTTTAAAAATGCATTAAGTAAAATTGACTTTAATAATTATCAAGCAATAATACCATTACCGTTTTATTCGAATGGTTCTGAATGTTTTTCGCGACCAATAAATAATAGTATTATGCGAATTTCGATGGTGTTTTCGGCTATTACAAATACCCCAATTGTTGGAGCTAATCTTACTCGTACATCGGCTTTTGAAAGTAAAAAATCGATTCAATTAATTTCACCTTCATTTTATCCAAAAATGATTAAAAATGATATTAAAAGTAATAAGCCATTTATAATTATTAAGTCGAATGATGAAATAACAGAATACGAAAATGATATTTTAAGTAAATCAAATTTATTATTTAAAACTGATTCATTTTCTATTTTTAATATAACGAAACAAAAACTATTCGAGAATATGGCAAAACACGAATACGAAAAGTTTAATAATATAGCAATAACATTATTCAATAAAAATGGTTTTTTGGTAACTGATACAAATACCTTTATGTATTATAATGATTTTGAGTATCAAAAATCTAATAAATGTTTTAGAGGTAACGGGGCATATTATGGAGAAAAAAAAGGAAAAAATATTTTTGCACAATTTAATCCAAATACATTTTTGCAAGATAAAGAATACGTTGTAAGCGCATGGATGTATAATGCTGGAAATGAGGCTTTAAATGGATGGCTTAGGTTTATGGTTGAAGAATTTGATGAGAAAAGTAATAAATGGTTTGAAACAATTATTTTACCAGAGCAAAGCGAAGTTATTTATGGCGATTGGTCGTTAATAGAGTTAAAATTTAAAGTTGTTAGTTCAAAAAATAAAATTTTTATTGTTTCTAAAGGGAAAGATAATGAAAATCAGAAGCTTTGTTTAGACGATTTATTAATTCGTGAAAACACAGAAATGGTTTATAAAGTATTTAGTTATAACAACATGCAGATTTTATTTAAAAATAATCACGAAATTAAATTTCTGAAGTAATTATTATACTTTTATTTTTTTATTAGGAGGAAAAATTACTGAAGCTAAAATACTAATAATAAGTATTCCTAATACAACATACAAAGAATGTGCTGTAGTAAAGCCAATGCTTTCTAACCATGTATGTAAAAACATTTTTGTACCAATAAATGCTAATAAAACTGATAACCCGGTTTTTAAATAATGAAATAGATTTATTACGTGAACAACTAAAAAAAATAACGAACGTAATCCTAAAATAGCAAATATGTTAGAAAAGAAAACCATATATGGGTCTTTTGTTATTGAAAAAATTGCCGGAACAGAATCAACTGCAAAAATTACATCTGAGAACTCAATTACTAAAAGTACAAGAAATAATGGAGTCATTATAAACCTTGATTTTCTTACAATAAAGAAGTTTTGCCCTACAAATTTTGGAAAAACTTTAAAATATTTTGAAGCAAATTTTACAACAGGATGATTATTTGTGTCAATTTTTTCATCTTTATTACGATTTAAAAACATTTTAATTGCTGTAAATAGTAACAATCCACCAAAAATATATAATGTCCAATCGAACTTATGAATTAGAGCAGAGCTTAAAAATATAAACATAAAACGCATAACAATAGCACCTAAAATTCCCCAGAATAATACTCTTTTATAAAGTTTTTCTTTAACATTAAACGAATAAAAAATCATAACCATAACAAACACATTATCAATAGATAATGCGTATTCAATTAAATAACCAGTAATATATTCGAGCGATAAATTATTATTGTATATTGTTAAACTTTCTTGAAAATTATCGGTAAGTATTATTGGATGTGAGTTTAAAATGACCTTTTGTTTTAGGGCTTCTAGGGTTTCTATTCCGTGCATGTGAGAGCCATAAAATCTAATAAAAAAATAAAAACCAATTGCAAAACTTATCCAAATAATACTCCAAATTGATGCTTCTCGAAGAGAAACAATATGGCTTTTTTTACTAAAAACTCCTAAATCTACTGTAAGAATTATTAGTATAAAAAGTATAAAACCTGAAAAAGTATATATTTCGCTATTATTCATTTTGCAAAATTGCGAAAATTATTTTGTTTTATTTTGATATGCGTTAAATAAAAAAGCTGCCGAAGCAGCTTTAATTATTTTTGTTTTATTATTTCCATTCCTTTTAATATTCCAGCTTTATTTTCTGGTATTAAGCCATGATGACGTTTGGGTAACGATTTTTCTAGTCCTTTAATAATGTTATCTAATTCAACAACGGGTTTTATTTTTAAGTAGCCACCTAAAACTATCATATTAAAAATTTTAGTGTTACCCATTTTATTTGCTTCTTCGGTAGCTTCAACAGCGTAAATAGAAATATCTTTTCTTGTAGGATGATGTGTAATTCCATTGGGGTCGTAAACTAAAATTCCACCTTTTTTAACGCAACTTTCAAATTTATCCATTGATTGTTGATTTAAAATGATTGCTGTATCGAATTCGCTTACAATAGGTGAACTAATTCTTTCGTCACTTAAAATTACGGTAACATTTGCAGTTCCACCACGCATTTCTGGACCGTACGAAGGCATCCAAGTAACTTCTTGATTCTGCATTATACCTGAATATGCTAAAATTTTGCCCATTGAAAGCACTCCTTGACCTCCAAATCCGGCTATAATAATTTCTTCTGTCATTTTTTAATTATTTTAAAGTTTGGGAACTTTTATATCTCCAATAGGGAAATAAGCAAACATATTTTCTTCCATCCATTTGTTAGCATTATTAGGTGTCATTTTCCAACCCGAATTACAGTTAGATACAACTTCTACAAACGACACTCCTTTATTTAATTTTTGATATTCGAAAGCATTACGAATTGCTTTTTTTGCTTTTCTAACAGCATTTGGTGTGTGCACAGATTGACGAGTTACATAATAAGTGCCGGGTAAAGTTGCTAATATTTCGGTAATTCTTAATGGATTTCCCATTATACTAACATCTCTTCCGAACGGTGAAGTAGAAGATTTCATTCCTGGTAAAGTTGTCGGTGCCATTTGACCACCAGTCATTCCATATATACCATTATTAATGAAAATCATAGTAATATTTTCACCACGGTTACAAGCGTGAATAGTTTCGGCTGTACCAATTGCTGCCAAATCGCCATCGCCTTGATATGTAAATACAAATTTTTCTGGCATTAATCTTTTTGTAGCAGTAGCAAGGGCTGGAGCTCTACCATGAGCAGCTTGTTGCATATCAATGTTCATAAATTCATAAGCTATTACAGAGCAACCAACTGGGGCAATTCCAATAGTTTCGCTTTGAATTTTCATTTCTTCAATTACTTCGAGAATTAAACGGTGAGTAGTACCATGACCGCACCCTGGACAGTAAGAAAGAGGTTTATCTGTAAAAAGATTAGTTTTTTTGTAAACTAAATTTTCTTCTTTAATTATTTCGTTAACTTCCATATTATTTACCTCCTAAAAATTTAGATTTAAATTCGTCTAAAATTTCAATTGGGGAATGAATCATGCCTCCTGTTCTACCAAAGTGATATACTGGAATTTTACATTCTACAGCTAATTTCACATCTTCAACCATTTGTCCTGTGCTAAGTTCAACAGCTAATGCACCTTTTAATTTTTTACTTACTTCAAAAAGTTCTTTAGTTGGGAATGGAAATAATGTAATTGGTCTAAATAGACCTAGTTTAATCCCCTGACTACGAGCAATATCAACAGTTTTTTGAGCTATTCTTGCACTTGAACCGTAAGCTACAATTACATATTCAGCATCGTCACATTTTATTTTTTCATACATTACATCTTCAATTTGCATTCTGTCGTATTTAGCTTTTAGCTTTAATACGTGTTTTTCTTGAACATTTGGGTCAAGATATAACGATGTAATAATATTACGTTCACGATTATCTTTTTTACCAACAGTAGCCCAAGGGCATTGTTTTTCAAGTTCTTCTTGAGTACGACGTGGTATTTGGTCTCCAATTACAACTTTTTCCATCATTTGACCAATAGCGCCATCGCTTAAAATCAAAGAAGGGTTTAAATATTTAAATGCCTTATCGAAAGCTATTTGAACAAAGTCGTACATTTCTTGAACTGAAGATGGGGCAAGCACATACATCCTATAATCGCCATGTCCACCACCTTTTGTAGATTGGAAATAATCACTTTGTGAAGGTTGAATATCTCCTAAACCTGGACCACCACGAACGCAATTTAATATAAGTGCTGGGAGTTCGGCACCTGCCAAATATGAAATGCCTTCTTGTTTTAAGCTAATACCAGGACTAGACGACGAAGTCATTATTTTTTTACCACATGAAGCACCTCCATAAACCATATTAATTGCAGCAACTTCACTTTCGGCTTGCAAAACAACCATTCCTGTAGTTTCGTATGGTTTGTGAGCCATTAAATATTCTAAAACTTCTGATTGAGGTGTTATTGGATAACCAAAATATCCATCGGCACCAGATCTTATAAGTGCTTCGGCAATTGCTTCGTTGCCTTTCATTAATTTTATTTCGCCCATTTTATTTTATTTTTTATGCTTCTACTTTTGCACGATAAACTGTAATTACTCCATCTGGACAAACAATAGCACAATTCATACAACCTGTACATGCATCATGGTTTGCAGGGAATGCGTATTGATATCCTTTACCATTTACTTCTTTAGCTATTGCTATGACATTTTGGGGACATGCTGGTATGCATACGCTACAACCCTTACATCTTTCAATGTCAATTACTATTGCTCCTTTTACTTTTGCCATATTGTTATATAATAATTGTATTAATTTTTTTCAAAATTAATATTTTGCTCAATAAATTTAATATGTTAAATGACAGCATTTGGAAAATAATTATAATTTAGAAAGAATTTAAATTATTTTCTATGATACACAAAGTTTTAACTAAATTTTAATATCTTCTTCTTCTATTTCTTCGGCTTCGAGGTCGATTGCATCTTTTAGCATTTTCTTTGTATTTACACGCTTTTCAAGTGTAAGTAAAAGTGATGGAAGCAATAGTAAATTTGTACAAAGAGAACTAATAAGAGTTATTGAAATTAAAATTCCCATTGCTGCTGTTCCACCAAAACTCGAAACTATAAATATTGAAAATCCAAAGAATAAAATAATGTTTGTATAAATCATGCTTAATCCAACTTCTTTAACAGTATTGTGTATTGAATTGGGTCCTGCACCTTTATTTAGTTGTTGTCGATATTCAGTAAGTATATAAATTGTTCCATCTGATGCAAGTCCAAATGCAATACTAAATACAAGAATTGTTGATGGTTTAAATGGTATGTTGAAATATCCCATTATACCTGCAGTTACTACTAATGGTATTAAAGTTGGAATTTTTGATAGAATAATAATAAATATTGATCTAAATAAAATCATTCCAATTAATAAAATTAATACAATAGCAATAATAAGACTAATGAATAAATGATGAAATAAATAATCGTTACCTTTTAAAAACACATAGCTTTGTCCTGTAATGCTTACTTTATAATCTTTTGGATTGAATATACTATCAATTTGTGGTTTTAAATTGGTTACAATTTCTTTTATTTTAACTGAGCCTACATCTGCCATTTGAAAGCTAACTCTAGTATAGCGTAATGTGCTATCCATAAACGACTTGAATTTGTTTTCGTTGCCCGAAACAGTTGAAATATATTCTTTCATTTTGTTAAGTTCAAGCGGGGCTGGTAATTGATAATATTTTGGTTTGCCATTATTATAAGCTTGAAACGCAAATCGAAGTGCCTCAACTACTGATATAGGATTTGAGAAAACGGTATCTTCATTAAGAATAGTATTTTGAAGTTTTTTTATTTTGTAAAGTACTTTTGCATCATTTGCAAAAACTCCTTTTTCTTTTTTTGTATCAATTAATATTTCAAAAGGCAAAACGCCTTTAAAATTATGTTCAAAAAACCTCAAATCAGTATAAATAGGATCGTTTTTAGGCAAATCGTCAACAACGTAACCAATTTTCTTTATTGTAAACATTCCTAGTCCACCTATTAATGTTATTACAGCAACAATAATATAAATAGTTGTACGTCTGTTATGAACTAAAAAATTTATTTTATCGATAAC
>JAVHRJ010000138.1:0-9038 GCA_036171595.1 Bacteroidales bacterium | reverse complement strand
TAATATAAATAGTTGTACGTCTGTTATGAACTAAAAAATTTATTTTATCGATAACAGCATTTATTCTTTTTCCAGCTAAGTGTTCGTTTTTTTTAAGAGATGGAACTGGTAAAATGCTTAAAATGATAGTTAAAAATGTTAAAGCAATTATGTATGATGCAATTACATTTATTGCAGCAACAACTCCAAATTCAACTAACAATGTGCTATGCGTAAAATAGAATACTCCAAATCCAATTGCAGTTGTAACATTGGCTAAAAAATTTGATAATCCAACTTTTCGAACCATCATGCTTAAAGCTTTTACTTTATTACCATGACGGCGAATTTCTTCTTGATATTTGTTTGTTAAAAAAATACAATTTGGTAATCCAATAACTGTAATAAGGGGAGGAATCATTGCTGACAATATAGTTATTTGAAAACCAAACAAATGTATAGTCCCAACCGACCAAATTAAACTTAATGCAACAACAATAAGTGAATAACCAACAACTCTAAAAGAACGGAAAAATAAAAACAAAATTAAAGCAGTTATACCAATAGCTAAAATTAAAAATAAAATCATTTCATCAGAAACAACTTTCATAAAGTGTGTTCTTATGTATGGTAATCCTGAATAGTGTAGTTGAATATTGTGTTTTAATGAAAAAGCATCTGCTTTTTCTTTTATTGTGTTAACAATATCAATCCTGTCTTTTGAATTAAGTTTTTTATCGTCGAAAGTTATTGCCATTACCGTGGCACTTGTTTTTTTATTTATAACAAGCCCATTGTAAAAAGGTAAAGAATATATTACTTCTTTAATGCTATCTAATTCGGTTTGAGTAGAAGGCTTATTTTTAAAAATTTGAGAAAATTCAAATTTTTTTAAACTATCATTTTTTATAATGTTATATAAGCTCGAAATGGAAAGAACTTGTTTAATCCCATTAGTTTTTTTTATATCGATACCTAAATCGTAATAGTCGTTAAATTTTGCGAGTTGAAAAAAGTTGGAATCTTGTAATCCAATTACCATAACGTTACCATCTTCGCCAAACATCTTTTTAAAGTTTGTGTAATCGACCATGGCTTGATCGTCTAATGGAAGTGGCTTTACAAATTGGTACGAAAGCTCTATTTTGCTGGCTTGCCAACCCATTAAAATTGTGATTGCAAGTAATGAAAGTAGAATTGCTATTCTATTTCTTAAAATAATTCTTGCTATAGTACCCCACATTATTTTATTTTTTTGAGTAGCAAAGGTAAAATATTTTTTATAATTAGACCTAACAGTATTAATAACCTAATTATGCCCAATTTTTTTAATGATACAAATTAACATAAGGAGTTTTTTTCTGAATCTGTCTAACTTTGCTAAATGTTACTCATTATGCTATACCTAAGTTAGTATTTGCATTATTGGTTTTACAATTAAAAGAAAAAATTATTTTTTTACAATTACAAAAATATCTTCGTTAGGTTTTTTCATAAGATATTCTTCGCGAGCAAATTTCTCGAGATTAGCTTTATCTGTTCTTAGCTCTTTTATTTTTTCGTTATTCTCTTTAATAATTTTTAAATAATAATCTTTTTGAGTTTGTAATTTATTTAATTTGTTAATTCCCGAAATTCTTTCTATTAAATTATTTTGGCTAAAAATTGAAATATAAAAAATTAAAATCAGCGAAGATAAAAGGTATTTGTTTTTAATAAATTTTAAAAATGTTGATTTCGAAATTTTCATGTTACAAAAATACAATAAAATGCATTTGTCAAGTTAAAAAATTATCCACCGCTAATTAAATGGATAATACTAACATTATCGCCGTTTTTAACAAAAAAGTTTGAGTAGTTATCGCGCTTAATAAAGTTACCATTGACCTTTGTTACTAACATTTTAAACGTGTAATTTTTTAATTCCAAAATCTCAGAAATTGATAAAGTTTCAGCATTAAAATTTTCTATGTTGTTATTTAAAGTAATAGTCATTGTTTAATTATTTAATAAAATTTCTAATGCTTTGTTAGCTTGCATGTTAGCGATTATTCCAACACGTGGTGCAAGGGGAGGGTTATTTTCAGAAACCTCATTATTATTATCGCCACAAATAAAAATATTTTCGTTTTGTTCAATTTTAATTGACTCAAATTTTCCCCAACCTGCTAAGCCGGAACCCACTATTAATGGCTTTGTGGGAAAGTTAGAAAGTGTTGTTTCGATAAGCATAAGTTTCATTTCTGCAATATCGAATGCTTCAATAATTAAATCGCAATTTTTGAATATTTCTGGAATGTTTTTTTCGTTTAATTTAATATTGTGTGCATCAACAATACAATTAGGGTTTATTTTTTCAATATTTTCTTTTAGAGCTATACATTTTTTAATTCCAATTTGATTGAAAAAAAAGTATTGTCGATTTAAATTACTTTCAATAATTGTATCAAAATCGGCTATAATAAGTTTACCAATTCCTACTCGAGCTAAAGCTACTGCTGAGTTTGAACCAAGTCCACCGCAACCCGCAATACCAATTGTTTTTTTTGAAAGTATTTCTTTAATTTCAGTAAAAGTCATTTATTGTTTTTTGCAAATTTAATAAAATCACTTTGTTATAAAAAAGTTTATATTTTTTGAGTTGTAATTTAAATTCAAATTTACATATTTTTTCAATCCATAGGTTAAATGTTATACATAAAAATGGTATTATAAGTTACCATTAATAAGTTATCGTTATTGTTATATGTTTGTATCATAGATTAATGCTTATTTGTAATTTACGCATTTGTTTTCAATTTATGCTGAAACTTCTGCAATTTGTTTATTAATTAGCATATCTATTTTTTTTGAGTAAATATTATAGAATTTAGAAATTTTTAAATTAATATTAAAAGCATTTATTTTTACTGAAATATATTATAGCAGTAAGTTAAATTTGAGGTTACATTATCTATAAATAAAATACTAAATTTGCATAATTCAATAAATATTATTTAATGTGCGACGATTTATTTCCATTCGTGAAAAATTAGTGCTTTTCTTTATTTTATTGGGTATTATATCTATTGGAATAACTAGTTATCTTTCATACTTTAATGCTAGAACAGCCATATTAAGCAGAACTTTCGATCAATTAACATCATTAAGAATTGAGAAAAAAAAGCAAATCGAACTCTTTTTTAATGACCGTAAAAAAGATTTATTTTTATTAAGTCAAAGTCAAGTCATTGATTCTATATCAGTTGTGAATTTAAATACCAAAGAACAATATAAGTTAATTTCCGATTCTTCTAGTTTTTCAAAACATGCATTTAAAATTCTTAATCCCTCTTTCTATTCAGGTATTTATATTTATTATCCTGCTAAAAATTGTATTAGATATTTACTGTTTACAAAAACAACAAAAAAACCAAATCGGTTATCGTTAAACTCTATAAAGTCAATAATTACAAAAGATAATTTTAATAACAATATATACATTACTGATTATAATAACAATAAAAATGAAATGGAATCGATTTCAATATTTGTTAAAACATTTATTCCCGAAAAAAAAATATGGGTTATTCTTCCTGTAACTATATATGCAATAAATAAAATAATGTATGAAAATAACCCATATAATGGATTGGGAAAAACCGGTGAAACATATTTAGTTGATAATAATTTTTTAATGCGAAGCACATCAAGATTTAATAAGAATAGCGTTTATAAAATTAAAGTAAATTCATTGAGTGTAAAAAATGCATTTAATGGCATTACCAATACAATTATAATAAACGATTATCGAAATATTAAAGTAATTAGTTCGTTTGATAGAATCAATATTCAGGGTTTAAATTGGGCAATTTTAGCCGAAATGGATTGGGACGAAGTACTAATTCCAGTATACAGGTTTAGAAATAATATTTTATTTATAAGTTTAATTATTTCGGGATTATTTATTTTTATTTCGTATATTGTTTCTTTAGGAATTACAAGGGCTATAATTAAATTAAACAATGCCGTATCAGAAGTAGGTAAAGGAAATTTTAATGTTAATCTTGAAATTAGCACAAATGACGAAATTGGTGAGTTAACACGTTCATTTAACAAAATGGCAAGGCAGTTAAAACAAAACTCAGATCAATTAATAGAAGAAAGAACAAATAGAACACGTTCTATGATTGATGGACAAGAAATTGAACGGCTCCGACTCTCACGCGAATTACACGATGGACTTGGACAGCAAATGATAGGGTTACGATTAAAAATTGAAAATTTAGCAAATTTATGTAAAGGAAACACTGCGGATATTGCTTTAGAGGTTGGTAAACTTATGGATAAAACAATTGAAGAAGTGAGGCACATGTCGAATAATTTAATGCCAGCAGTTCTTCAAGAATTTGGTGTAGCAAATGCTATTCGTAATCTATGCGACCAAATAACAGATTCGTCAGATTTGAAAGTTGATTTACAAATTAATGGTAATTATGACACACTTTCATCAAAACAGAAAACTTATTTGTTCAGAATTGTTCAGGAAGCTTTAAATAACGTTGTTAAACATGCAATAGCATCAAATATTAGAATTTTGCTACATCAAAATAAATCAATTATTTTACTAGAAATTTTGGATAATGGAAAAGGATGTAATTTTGATAATAAAAATAAAGATTCACATAATGGTATTAACAATATGAAAGAAAGAGCTAATTTATTAAACGGTAATTTGAATATTGAGTCATTTCCAGGTATGGGTACTAAAATAGCATTAATTTTCCCTTTAGATGAAAAAAATACAAGTAATATTAGTTGATGATCATCAGCTAATACGCGATGGAATAAAATCGCTTTTACATAACGCACAACAAATTGAGGTTATAAACGAAGCATCTTCAGCAGCTGAATTATTTCAACTTTTAAAAAATCAAACTCCAGATATTTTAATAATGGATGTTTCGTTACCTGGTATGTCGGGAATTGAAATAACAAAAGTCATACAAAAAGAATTTCCTTCAATAAAAGTGATGATTTTATCAATGTACATCGGTGAAGATTTTATTTTTAATGCATTAAAAGCTGGTGCACATGGATATTTACATAAAAATATAAATAGCTACGAACTAATTTCTGCAATTGAGGAAATATATAAAGGTAATGAATATTTTAGTACGCAAGTTTCCGATATAATTCTAAAAAGTTTTGTTAAGAAAGCCCACACAGGTGTAAAACAAGGTGAAGAAAAAGAAGATACTTTAACTTCTCGTGAACTTGAAATAATAAAACTTGTTGCCGAAGGATATTCTAATCCCGAAATAGCAGAAAAGTTAATAATATCAGTCAGAACAGTTGAATCGCATAAAACTCATATTATGCAAAAACTGTTTCTTAACACTATTGCCGACTTAGTTAAATTCGCTATTCGTAACAATATCATTGAGTTATAGGTGGACTCCGCGTTTCACGTAAATTAAATTCCGCGTTTTTAGTGTTTTAATCACTTTTCCTATTTGGCATCTTTGTCGAATAAAAAAAAACTTAAATGCGAAAAATTACTGGAATATTGTTCATTTTATTAAATTCAGTTGTTGTATTCGGACAAGACAGTTTAACAATTAATATTGTTTCTGATATTAATAGCCGTTATGTATGGCGAGGATTAGATTATGGCGCATCGCCAAGCATTCAACCAACCCTTTCATTATCTAAGAAAAATTTTGAAATAGGGTACTGGGGTGCAATAAGCACACTTGGTAGTTATTGTGAAACAGATTTGTATGTAAAATATTCATATAAAGGATTTTACTTAACAGTTACTGATTATTTCTTCCCTAAAAATACTATTCCAACAACAAAAACTGAACGATATTTTAATTACGAAGATAAAACAACAGGACATATTGCAGAAGGAATTATAGGTTGGAAAGGTTCCGAAAAATTTCATTTTTACATTTTTGCAGCAACTTCATTTTACGGTGCAGATAAAGACACGTTGGGCAATAATAGATACTCAACATATGCAGAAACAGGATGTTCTTTTGAAATTAGAAACAATACTTTAGATGTATTTGCTGGATTTACAACTGCTGAGGGTCTTTATGGTAATGGTATTGGTTTTGTTAATTTGGGGTTAACAGGAAGTAAAAAAATTAAAGTAACTGAAAATTTCGAGCTTCCAGTAAAAGTTTCGCTTGTATTTAACCCGCAATCCGAAAATATTCATTTAGTATTTGTTATAACATTATAATATTAATCTTTTAAATCTTAAAATTATGTTAGATACTGGTTCAACTGGATTTATGCTTTTAGCTTGTAGTCTAGTAATGCTTATGACGCCAGGTCTTGCCTTTTTCTATGGCGGACTTGCAACCAAGAGAAATATTCTTGGGATTATGATTCAGAGCTTTGTCTCACTTGGTTGGACAACAGTTCTTTGGGTTGTTTTCGGTTATTCGCTCTGCTTTAGTGGAGGTGTTGGTGGCATTTTTGGAAATTTTGATAAAGCATTTTTGCAAGGAGTTGGAATGGACAGTATGTACACAAATGGAAAAATTCCAGAATTTGTATTTATTGCTTATCAAATGATGTTTGCAATTATCACTCCTGCACTTATTACTGGTGCGTTTGCAAATCGCGTAACCTTTAAATCTTATATGATATTTTTAACTGTTTGGCAAATATTCGTTTATTATCCATTTGTTCATATGATATGGGGTGGTGGTCTTTTAGCACAATGGGGTGTGCTCGATTTTGCTGGTGGTATTGTTGTTCATGCAACTGCAGGTTTTGCAGCCTTAGCATCAGTATTCTATGTTGGTGCCCGAGTTGACAAAAACTCAACGCCTAATAGCATTCCGCTTGTAGCAATTGGAAGTGGATTATTATGGTTCGGATGGTATGGTTTTAATGCAGGAAGCGAAGTAGCAGTTGATAGTGTTACATCGTTAGCATTTTTAAATACTGATATAGCGGCATCATTTGCTACAATTTCATGGTTAGTAATTGAATGGACAAAAGAAAAGAAACCAAAATTTATAGGACTTTTAACTGGTTCAATTGCAGGTTTAGCAACCATAACGCCATGTGCAGGTTTTGTACCATTATGGGCATCACCAATTATTGGAACAGCAGCTGGAATAGTTTGTTATTTAGCTGTACAATTAAAAAACAAAATGAAATGGGACGATGCTTTAGATGTTTGGGGTGTTCATGGAATAGGAGGTGTATTTGGTACCATATTATTAGGAGTTTTTGCTTCTAAATCAGTTAACATTGCAGGTGCAAATGGATTAATTTTTGGTAATAGTGCATTTTTTGTAAAAGAGATAGTGGCTGTAATTGCTGCATCTGCTTATGCATTTATTTTCACATATTTGATGTTAATAATTATAAACTTTATAACACCTGTAAAAGTTTCGGAGAGTGATGAAAAAATTGGACTCGATTTTTCTCAACATGGCGAAAAAGCATATGACGAGGGAGTTTTATAAATTTAAACAATTTGTAGAATTGTTAAAAAGGATGGAGAGTTTCTTCATCCTTTTTTATTAACTAATTTTTATAAAAACTATAAATAATCGAATTTTAAAACTTTTTCTTTAAAAAATTGTTTGGAACATTTATTTTTTTTACCACATTCGACAGGTTTATGATATGTAATAAAAAAGAAACCTCTGCTTTCGGTTTTTTCATTATACCGTATTCACAGACATTTAATACGCATATTTTATTTGTAAGGACACAAACAATAGCAATATTTGTTATAACACTATATAGTTAATTTAATAATTGTAGTTTGTGCAATTGAATATATTTTAATTATAAGTAGCTTTTGAGGCAATGCTTTTAGCGGACATCCAACTGCTTCGATTAACAAAATAATATAAATTTTTCTTTAATGAAATTTAAATAAGCAAGATTTTTTATTGTTTTTATATAACTTCTTGCATTTTTTTTATTTAGTTAAATCGGTTTATAAATTTATTACATGCTTTTAAAGGTGCGATAAATACTAGTAATTTAAAAGAATTATTTGAATAATATTTATGAGAATGTACTATAAAAAAAATCCCCATTAACAATATGCAATGGGGATTTAAAAAGTTGAAAAATTGTTTTACCAAAAACTCTTATATGTTACATTTTGTGGTTGACCATTGCCATAAGCAACGCCAACATCGCGATATGCTTTAATCATATCTCTTTCAAGACCAATTTCCTTATCATACTTGAAATCCCATTCACGTTTGTCAACTTCTTTAATTCTTTTAGCAATTTTATCAGACAAAGCTTTAGATTCATTAAAGCAAGAAGATTTAGGGTCAATAGTAGCTAAAATAGCACCTGCTGATTGTGCTGCATCCCAACTTTGACCTGCATTCCATAAGTTAGTTGCTTCGGTAAGTTTGGTTTTACATTCGAAATCAATTTTTTGTTGAAAAATTGCAGGAACTACAGCCATACATTTATTCCAACATTCAGTACAAACATCGGGTACAGAAGTAAGTTTCCAAATCGCTTCGTCAAACTTATTTTGTCCAGCTAATGTTTTTGCATCTTTAATAATAATATCACATTGAGCATTATAATATTCAATTATTTTAGTTTTGCCTTTTTCAATAAAAGTTTGATAATTTGGATCGGAAGTTTTAATTGCTTTTAAAGCTGCATTGTATGCTTTAGTTTCATTTTCGCCTACACCTTTGCAAGTAGTAGTATAGCTTGAAAAACTTTTACCTTCAAATCCGTCACCAATATATAATGTTACATCAAGTGTATATGCTTGCATTGGAGGAGCAGTAGGAGTAATATCTTTTGTTGTAACCATAACATTTGCGGTAATAATAAACCTTGAATTAATTGCGTCGCCACCCATTCCATTAGCAGTAACAATTTGATTTAACTTGTTTTCTAAGTTTTTCTTAGCTATTACAGGCATGTTTTCGATTTGATCTGGTACCCAAACTGCTAAAGCTAATCTGGCTTTGTCAGACATTTTATTTGTAGTTTGTGCTTGTGTAAATCCAATGCACATTACAAAAGATAATAATAATACAATTTTATTTTTTTTCATT
>JAVHRJ010000137.1:0-1127 GCA_036171595.1 Bacteroidales bacterium | reverse complement strand
CTTACTCCTGATTGCATGAAAAATATTTCTGATAAAATTACTGAACTGCTATAAAAACAAAAAAGCCCCGATTTCTCAGGGCATTTTGTTTACGGTATAAAACTATTCGTGCTGTCCGGCTTCGGACTGAATTTCTTGAAATGATACGTCTCCTTTTCATTTGAAGCCTCTGAACCATTTGATCGTGTACTCAGTGAAATATAAAAAGTCGTATCATTAAGTATTAATCCTGTTCTAATATAAGCTGGCAATGACCCTCCTGATGATGGATACCATCTCTCAAATTGAATTCTATACCCAATAATTTGAAAAACACCCCAATAATCTTTAGTGTTTTTTGCAAAATTATAAAATCGCCCATCTCTAATTTTTGCTTCCAGTTCCACAATGTCATTTTGAGAGTACCCACCACCTAAATAAAGAATAATACCATTTTTATAAAAACAGTACAGAGTATAATAATAGCCATCCTTTTGTTGAAAAAAATAACCATCAGTTCTTAATCCGTTTCCAACATAAAAAATTTTAGACAAACTCAACTTGTCATCAAGTTTATCTTTTTTACACTTACTTGAAATAACCAAGACACTTATCATGGCTAATAAAATAGATACTTTTATTTTCATAAATATGTTCATTGATTACCATAAACTATTTCCTGTACCAGTTCCAAAACCCCAATACCAATCAGGTTTATTATAACCTGATTCATTTGGATCATCAATTATTCTAAAGAATGGAGAACCAGTAACACGCTTATGTATAATTTGATTCTGAGTTTTATCTCTAATCTTTTCTGAATTTCGACCAATTCGTAATGGGCCTAACCCAAAATATAATATACCAGCTCTATATTCATCAGGATTATTACCATAAATATTTGGTTTATATGTTTCTTGACCATTGATTTGAGGATGAAAACGGTTTTCTTCGTTTAACCCAGGATCTCCAGTATATAAATTTAAACCAAGTTCAGCCCATGCATATCTAACCCTTACGGCTGCGGTTCTATATCTGTCGCCATTATCTGCAATTGGTAGTCCAAAAAACCAATCATTTTCATATTTCACATTAAACAAAGGATTTCCTATTGTAAACGAGCCAGTCATCTGATCAAATTTACTTCC
>JAVHRJ010000136.1:0-1131 GCA_036171595.1 Bacteroidales bacterium | reverse complement strand
ATTCCATTTGAGCAATTACTTAAATAGTAATTTTCTAAATATTTAGTTTTTTCGTTTGCCTCAATTAAAGCATTAGAATTAGCTCCAACAAGTTTTAATTTAATTGTGTTGGTTTCTATTTTTTCGATATTTGAAGGACTAAACTCATCATCGGGATTCTGAAAATAACCTTTTTTATAAATCGGTTTTTCAAAAACATAATAAACTTCATTATTTGTAAAATATAAATTTAATCCTTTAGTTTTTGAATAAAACTTTACAAATGGAATGGGTTTTAAATCGGTTGAAAGTAATTGTCCTTTGTTCTCAACAAATATCAAACTTCTTTTAGAAATAGCCTCTTCAGTGTTTATAGCTTTTACGGTAACAAATGAAATTAATAAAAGAACAGCGATAAAATGCGTTTTCATAATTTAAATATTTTACATTAGACTTTTTTCCAAATTTTTAGGTTGCATTACCAAACAAACATTTTTACAATATATTAACTTCTGTTTCTAATTTTACTCCAAACTTTTCGAACACAGTTTCTATAATTTTTTTCGACAAAGCAATTATCTCATTCCCTTTTGCGTTGCCATAGTTAACAAGAACAAGAGCTTGTTTTGAATGAACACCAACATTTCCATTTTTGAATCCTTTAAATCCACATTTTTCAATAAGCCAACCTGCTGCTATTTTTGATTCAGTAGCAGAAATTGGATATATTGGAACATCTGGAAATTCATTTTTTATTTCTGAAGCTAATTTTACTGTAACTATTGGATTTTTAAAAAAGCTACCAGCATTTCCAATTTCTTTTGGGTTAGGTAATTTGTTTGTTCTGATATTTATTACAGCTTTTCTAATTGATTCTAAATTAGTTTCACCTAAATTTTTTAACTCTTCGTTTAAACTCCCATAATGAGTTTTATAATTATGATTTACAAATGATAATTTATATATGCTTGATGCAATTAACCAATTATTTTTATACAAGTTTTTAAACACACTTGTTCGGTAACCAAATTTGCAATCTTCTTTTGTAATTGTTTTAAAATCACCTGTTAGCAAATTAAACATTTCTACACTTTCAATACAATCTTTAATTTCGACACCAAATGCCCCAATATTTTGCACCGGTGCAGCTCC
>JAVHRJ010000135.1:0-1132 GCA_036171595.1 Bacteroidales bacterium | reverse complement strand
TACAGATGGTTTCTTAATGAAAAAAAAACGTTAATTTTATTTACGTTTTAGAGAATTTAAAACATAATTGTAAAATGACTAAATTTGAACATATAATGACTATAAATCGCACGACACGCTAACAGCGAGTTGGTTTCATGCTGCTTTAATGATAATGTTAGGGCTACGCCCATGCGCAATGATAAAGCGGTAAGCAGCACGTAACCAACTCGCAACCCATTAGTGGTAATTGGCAAAAATTTTCGATTTCAAAATAACAGTAATTAAAATATCAGATAATAAACCAAAAGCACATACAACACATTGCTTGTGTCGGATAAGTTTATACATTGTGATTCACAAGCAAAGAGGTTTATTTTGCCAACCTACTTGATTTTATTTACAATTTTGTGTATTTTTGTAAGTATAAGATGGTAATGATTATTAATTATTTTATAGTTTTTAGAGTGACAAATGGCTGATCTAATAATAACTTAAGTATAAAAGAATAAATATAAATATATGAGAACACAAAATATAAAATTTGATGGGACAAAACTCACAGCAGAATTATTTTATTCAGCATTTTTAAGTTTGCCGGAAACAGAAAAAGAAGGCTTTTTAAGCAGGCTATTAAATAGTATTAGTTGCAAGGCTGTTGCGTTTACAGCAGAAGGTAAACCATTAACCAAAAAACAATACATCCAACATATTGAAAATATAAGCAAAGATGTAAAAAAAGGTAATTTCATTTCTCATGAAGACATGTTAAAAGATTTGGATAATGAGTAAATTGAGAATAAAATGGTCATTATATGCAAAGCAAAGTCTATATCTAATTATAGAGTATATTAAATTGGATTCTCCTGCAAATGCAAAAATGGTCAAGAAAGCATTGATTTTATTAGCAGGAACATTAAATGAATTTCCTGAAAAGTTTCCAAAAGACCCATATATCTCCAAAAATAAAGGGAACTTTCGATTTGTCAGTAAATGGAATTATAAAATTGTATATGAAATTATCAAAGAGGAAATTATTATAATTGATATTTTTCATACAGCACAAAGCCCTGATAAATTGGTTAAAGCATTAGAATAAAATAAATACCGACCTGAAGGTCAATTTCTGGCGTTCGGAACAATCAATTAACTT
>JAVHRJ010000134.1:0-1135 GCA_036171595.1 Bacteroidales bacterium | reverse complement strand
ATGAATCTATACCGGGCTCATTATTTTTCCTTATACTCAGTATAGCATTTATCTTTATTCAAAGAATAAGATTAAAATTTAAAGAAATCATAATTAATAACTCAAGAGATGATTTTCAAGAAGCAATTAAAAGAACATTGGAAGACCACAATTGGAAAGTTGAAAATAATAATGACAATTTTTTTAGAGCATATCATTACGACTTTTTGAAATTTAGTGTAGGCGAAATGATTACTATTATAAGACAGGATGATAAAATTTTAATTAATAGCATCTGCGATATAAGCAATAGACCTTCAATTATTTCGTTTGGTTGGAATAAAAAAAACAAACATATTTTTATTAATAACTTAATTAACGTAGTTGAGAAAATTCCGCATGAAATAATAATAGAGGAAGAAGTATTTAAATGGAAATTCACAGACATCTTGCAACGCGTCTTTATTTATGGACTAAGCATATTTTTTTTAGTAATTTCATTTTGTAATTTGAATTCAAACGGAGTATTTATTACAAGACTATTTGCTGTAATTATTGCAGGGACTTACTTTTATTTAGTAGACTACAAATTAATTAAAATATTAAGAAAAAAAGAATGAGCATAATGCTAACTTTGTGCTGCTCCAAGCGGGGGGAAAGTGGAAGATTGCAAGTGAAGAACAATAAAAAAAAATTAGTAACGGGTGAGACTGATGTACCAATTAAAACTGCCACCGAACTGCAATCGTCGAGGCGTTATAAGTATGCAATAAGAAAGAAATTACCATGACCATTACCAGCAAATTGAGTAGACAAACTGGTTTGAAAAACCAAAAACAGGACTTACGGAAAAGTTTATATTTTTCACAGATTGCAAAAGCAAGTCCTAAAATCATAAAGTCAGACAAATACAAATTATTTATTTACTAAATTAAATTATATAATATGAACACAAATTTAAAATCTGGACAATGCCCTATTTGTAATTCTAATGAAATATATTGTGATAACGGATTACCTAAACGTGGTGAGAGAATGAACCTTATTATTTCGAGTTGGAAACAAATTTTCTTGGATACCTATATTTGTGTTAACTGTGGTCATTTTGAAGAATTCATTAATAAACCTGATCTTGACGATTCTACAAAAGAAAAGA
>JAVHRJ010000133.1:0-5641 GCA_036171595.1 Bacteroidales bacterium | reverse complement strand
ATAAAACCATTGAAAGGAGGAATCCCACAAATAGCTATTGCTGCAATTAAGAAAAGAATTGTCGTTTGTGGCATTTTTTTTATTAATCCTCCCAACTTTTCTATATCTAATGTATGTGTTGCTTGATACACATTGCCAGCAGTATAAAATAAAAGCGATTTAAAAAGTGCATGATTTAAGGTGTGCAACAAAGCACCTGCAAAACCTAGTGATGCAAGTATAATATTACCCGAACCTAATCCAATACAACCAATGCCTATTCCAATACCAATAATACCAATATTTTCAATACTATGGTAGGCAAGTAATTTTTTAAGATTATGTTGTACAATGGCAAGCATTACTCCAAACAAGCCTGAAATTACAGAAAGTGTTAATATAATATACCCAATGGTTGTATAATTACCTTTGATTATCAATAACATCCGAAGGATACCAAAGATTCCTATTTTGATTAGAACCCCAGACATTATTCCTGAAATATGTGATGGAGCTGCTGGATGTGCATGGGGTAACCAAGTATGAAATGGAACGAAGCCAGCTTTTATAGCAAAAGCAATGAAGAAACATATAAATAACATAATTGCATTTGTCTCTTGATGACTAGCTGCATATATGGTGATTGCATTAAAATCATAACTACCTGTTTTAATGCCTATCCATATAAAACCTATCATAAGAAAAGCAATGCAAACATGAGATTGAATCAGATAATTAATGCCTGCCTTTAAGGTCGCTATTTTTTCATGCTCAAAGATGACTGCTATAAATGCAGAAAAAGCCATTATTTCCCAGGCAATTAAAAATGCGATGCCATTTTGTACAACGCAAAGACTTAATAGCGCTGTATGCAATGAAATAAATGCAATACTATGCAGACTAAGATTACTACGTTGTTCTTTATAGGCATTCATATAAAATATGCCATAAAAGCCCCCCGTAATAACTATTAAATTAAAAATTAAAATAAACCAACCTGATAATGCATCCATCCGAAGCGGTATATTTCCTGTGATGAGGGAACCTTGCAATGTCAATTCAAACAATTGACCCATTAGTGCTTGCACTGCAAAATAACTGGAAATAAAAGCATTTAATGTAACTGCTGAAATTACAGCGATACTTTTCCATTTTACTTTTAGAAATGGAATCAATAAAATTGCAATGATGGGAATTAATATAAAAGCTAATAAAAAACTCATTACATAATATTTAAAATCGTTAGTATAAATACAACAACAATAACAATAATACCATATAGTACATAGGATTGCATTCTGCCATTTTGAATAAATGTAAAATATCTAGTTGAATAGATTAATCGCCTTATTATAGGATAAATAATACGATGCTCAAAGAAGTCAAGGTAATAGGATGCATATTTTCTGGTTTTAGGAAATATCTCATCAAGTTGCAATTCATTATAATATTTATTTTCAATTAGCAAAAAATTAAAAACTTTGCCTAATGGTTTTGAAAATGATTTACCAGTGTATTGCATTTTATTATTTGGAGCAATATAAGCACAACCCCATGTTGTCTGACTATCCTGCATATCATGTCGAATAACGAATAAGCGTATTACCCAAATAAAAGCTATAATTGCAATAAACAAAGCAGAATATATGCTAATGTTTACAAGGGTTTTCGAAAAACGTATAAAACTAATTGTTTCTATACCTGTAAATGAAGTCCCCATACCCTGTAAAAGCTGAGAGATTGTATTCATATAAAATTGTGGGGAAAAAGTAACACTTAACATAACGGCAATAATGATGTACTGAGGTAAGAGCATGATAAAAGAAACCTCGTGTGGTTTATGCTCTTTCTTTTCACGCTCGTTCCCTAAAAATATTGTTCCAAAAGATTTTGTAAATGTTATAATAGAAAGACCTCCAATAAGACTTAAACCCGCAATTGAAAGAACTAATAAACTAATTTGACTTAAACTATTCAATTTTATTCCTTCTATTAGTCCACTATAAATAATAAACTCTGATACAAAGCCGTTAAAAGGCGGAATACCACCAATGGCAATAGCTCCAATTAAAAAGATGACAGCTGTTTTGGGCATCTGTTTTATTAAACCGCCCAATTTTTCCATATCGCGAGTATGGGTTTGCTGATAAATGGAACCAGCTGAAAAGAAAAGTAAGGATTTAAATAATGAATGGTTAAGCACATGTAACAATGCACCACCAAAGCCTAAATAGTACATTAGTGATGAGCCGTTTCCTATTCCGATTAGCCCAATCCCAATGCCAATCCCAATAATGCCAATATTTTCAATAGTACAATATGCCAGCATTCTTTTAAAATCACGATTAACGGCAGCATTTAAAATACCATACAAACCAGTTAAAACAGATACGGTTAAAATAATCTCGCCTAATATTAAAAAATCAAATTTCAAATAAGAGATTATTCTGATGATACCATAAATTCCTAGTTTTACAATTACTCCCGACATTACTCCCGACACATGCGAAGGTGCAGCTGGATGTGCATGTGGCAACCAGGAGTGTAAAGGAATAAAACCAGCTTTTAATCCAAAGCCAATAAAGAAAATTAGGAATAACCAAATATTGTTATTGGTATTAAAAAAGGTGTTAAACCCATCAAAATCAAAAGTCCCTGATTGGCTATATACCCAAATAAATCCAATAGTTAAGAATGCCATACTAATGTGCATTTGCACAAGATAATTTATTCCTGCTTTGAGTGTTTTTGGATTATTGTAATCAAATATTACCAATAGCATAGAGGTTAATGACATAATTTCCCAAACAACAAGAAACGCAAATCCGTGTTGTATCATGCATACCCACACCATTGATAAATGAAAAAGGATATACATAATCCAATGAAAATTCAATTTGGCATTTGTATTATTATATGGTTTTAAATAACCTGTACCATAAAATACACCAGTAATAGTTGTAAAATTTATAATAAAAATAAACCATGCAGATATACCATCAATTCTTATTGGTATAGTACCTAAAAAAGAACCTGCAAATAGTAAGAATTCAATCGCTTTGCCAGATAAAGCAGGGAACGCCAACCAACTAGTAATGATTGCATTTAAAAGTACTATACAAATAGTAAAGGGAGCTTTAAATTTTAAAGGAATAAAATTAATTGCAACTAGAGCAATAAGAGTTATTATCCACGATATATTCAATAATGATTGTATTTCTATCATTTTTTGTTACATTATTTTTAACCACAAAGTTCACAAAGTTTTTTACACAAAGTTCACAAAGAGACGTTGATTATCATCTATAACGTATATTTTTCAATAACCCTGTTCCTAATTATTTTATTTGTTATTTTAATTTTTATCATAACTTTTCTTCGTGTTCTTTGTGTATAATTTTTTTTGTTCTTTGTGGTTAAATAATTTTTAATTATCTTTTTAATTGTATTGTTAATATTTCAACCATTTCCATAATTCTTTATAGTTTATTTTTTTACCATACATTAAAATACCTGTACGATAAATTTTACCTGCAAACCAGGTAGTTCCTATAAATCCAACAATTAGTAGGCTCATAGAAAGAGCAAGTTCATAATATGGAACACCAAATGGAATACGAATCATCATAATGATTGGTGATGTAAATGGAATTATAGATAACCAAAAGGCTATGGGGCCTTGAGGATTATTGATAATAAATTGAGCCATTAAAAAAGACAAAATTAAGGGAATTGTTATAGGTAGCATAAACTGTTGCGTGTCGGCTTCATTGTCAACAGCTGCGCCAATTGCGGCAAACAGAGCTGCATATAAAAGATATCCTCCTAAAAAATAAAATATAAAAGCAAAAATCATTACTCCAAAATTTATATGTTTAATAGCATCAATCATTTGAGCGGTATCATCTACTTTTATTTGTTTTTCGAATTGAGCCATTTCTTGTAACTCAGTAGGTTTTACCATTTTTGAATCGCCTTTATACATGGGTTGGTAAGCAGTTTCTTTAAATATATTTGGGAATGATTGTTTAGCAACAGTTATAAGGGCAAATGTAAGTATAACCCATAGCATGAATTGTGTTAATCCAACTAATGCAACGCCAATTATTTTGCCCATCATTAATTGAAATGGTTTAACTGATGAAACGATAATTTCTACAATACGATTTATTTTTTCTTCAATTACACCACGCATTACTTGTGTGCCAAATAAAAAAATAAAAAAGTAAATGAGTACACCACCAAATAAGCCTAATGCTGTTGATATTTCAGAGTTTGTAACTTCGTCGTCGCCACCCTTTTTTATTTTAAAGGTTTTTATTTCAACAGGTGTTTCGATGGAGGTTAAAATATTTTTATCAACTCCAGAAGCTTCTAGTTTAAGTTTCTCAAGCTCTTTACGAATGATATTTTGTAAATAAACTTTTATGTTTAAGCTGATGTTATCGGGTGCAAAAAGCCGAACAGTATTAGCTGAATAGGGCACTACATCTGGGATGTATAAAATAGCATCGTAATCGGTTTTAAAGAAATCATTTTTTACTTTATCAATTTTTTCAAATGTAAAAACAAACGTTATGTTTTCAGTATTAGTTAAAACGGGGAAGAATAAACCAGTTTCATCTACAACCTGAATTATTTTTTTTGTATCGGTCATTTGTGAAACCCAAATAGGAACTATCATTGTTGAGGCCATTAATAATGGGCCTAATATGGTCATTATAATAAATGATTTTTTTCGAATGCGGGTCAGGTACTCGCGTTGTAGTATGAGAATAATTTTATTCATTCTTTTTGTTGTTGCTTACAGTATGTATAAAAATATCATTCATAGAAGGAAGTATTTCTTCAAAATGTATAATTGTACCAATGTTCATTAGTTGATTTAACAGGTCGTTGGGCGATGTCAAAGCTGGTATAGCAATATGAGCGTGGGTGGTACTTTCAATTTGTGTTTCCTGAAGTATAGGAAATTTAGTATTAAGTATAGAGTTTAATGCACTCGTACAATTTAATATAGAAACGGTGTAATGATTTTGTTTATAGGTTTGCTTGATATCATTTACTTTGCCATCTAATATTTTCTTTGACTGATCAATTAATGCAATGTTGTCGCATAGTGCTTCAACAGATTCCATATTGTGTGTTGATAGAATTAATGTGGCACCTTCTTTATTTAAGCGCAACATTTCTTCTTTTAAAATATTAACATTGATTGGGTCAAACCCTGTAAAAGGTTCATCAAATATCAATAGTTTGGGTTCATGTAAAACAGTAATAATGAATTGAATTTTTTGCTGCATTCCTTTGGATAACTCTTCTACACGCCTATCCCACCAATCAGTTATTTCAAATCGTTTAAACCAATATTTTAATTTTTGTATTGCATCGACTTTCGTTAATCCCTTTAATTGCGCCAGATACAAGGCCTGTTCACCTACTTTCATTTTTTTATATAAACCACGTTCTTCGGGTAAATAGCCAATGAGTATCTGGTGTTCGGGGTTAAGGAGTTTTCCATTAAATAAAATCTGACCTTCGTCGGGAGCTGTAATTTGATTTAGAATTCGTATCAAAGAAGTTTTTCCAGCACCATTAGGTCCTAGCAATCCAAATATTGAGCCTTCTTCAATAGAAATAGATATTTTATCTAATGCCTTAT
>JAVHRJ010000132.1:0-5661 GCA_036171595.1 Bacteroidales bacterium | reverse complement strand
TGTCCCGTTGTGTAATGGTAGCACAACAGTCTCTGGATCTGTTTGTCGGAGTTCGAATCTCTGCGGGACAACTAAAGAAAACCTATCTTTAGACTTAAAAAACAAGCATTCAAAAAGTTTCTAGTAAAAATTTGCCTTTAAAATAAGGAAAAACTTTATGAGAGATTACAAAAAAGGAGGTAAAAACCTCCTTTTTTGTTTACATCAACTTAATTTTACTTAGTTAAAATAACGAATTCAACTCTTCTATTTAATTGCTTTCCTTCATCGGTATCATTTGTTGCAACAAATTTAGTTTCTCCATAACCCTTTGCTGATATTCTGTTTTCAGGAATTGATTTACTTACTAAATAATTAACAACAGCTTTTGCTCTATCATCAGATAATTTCAGGTTTGCTTGTTCGCCTCCAACGTTATCTGTATGTCCAGAAATTTCAATATTAACTTTTGGATTATCTAAAAGAAAAGCTGTGAGTTTTTCGAGCTCAAAGTTTGATTCAGGTTTTAATTCAGCTTTACCATTTTCGAAAAATATATTATTTAAACGGATTACCTGACCAACCTCAATTGGAGCTAAATATAAATCGCGCTTAATCTCTTTAAAATCAGCGATTTGCGAGGCTTCCATGTTTTCACTTATTGTTATATATTTTTCTGCTACAGCTCGGAAAGAGTAATTTTCGCCAGCTGGTAGCGTAATTGTATATTCGCCGGTTTCAGCATTAGAGCGAGCATAGCCAATAGTTTTATTTTGTGATAACAATTCAAATGTAATTTCTGCTTCTAATGGTAAATTTGTTTTTTTATCAAGAACTTTTCCCGAAATTAGAATTACTGGTTTTGGCCTAACAGTTTCTACTATTGGGGTTTCGGCTTTTGGTTTTGACAACTTAATTCGATATAAATCTTTTTCGGCGATTGTTGCTCCTTTTGTAAAATAAGCATAATCGCCAGATGCCGTAATTGTAAAATATCTTTCTTTTTCATCAGTATTAATTTGAGAACCAAGATTAATGGGTTCCGACCAATTAGTCCATGTTTCATCTAATCTTCTAGTAACATAAATATCATAATCGCCATACCCTACATGACCGTTACTGCTAAAATATAAAGTTGTGTTATCTGGCGAAAGAAAGCATGGAATTTCATCACCATCGGTATTAATAACATTGCCCATATTTATCAATTCAGAAAAATCACCATTGGGTAATCTATGAGAAAAATACAAATCTTCGTGAAATGCATCTAATTCTCCAGGTCGCCATTGAGTTATTATAAACGTATTCCCATCGGCCGACATTATTTCATTTTGATTTGCATCATCATTATTCAAATAACCCTTAACTAAAATTTGTCGTTTTTTAAGTTTCCCTTTTTTATCAGTATAAACTTCATAAAATTTTGGTTTTTTGTCCATGTTACTAATTATTGCGGAGTTCATATCTGGCATTATTGCTATAAGCCCTGTTGCTGTTGAAGTTTCAATGGGCAAATTAAACTTGCTATATATTACCCCTAAACATGTTCCATCTATTCCTAATTTCGAAAAATACGATGCCTCGTATCCATTATTGTGATTAAAAAAGATGTATCTACCATCGGCGGTAACCCTTGGCGAAGAAGGTGCTTTGTTTCCATTCATATCTTCATTAATGTTTAAAGGCTCTCCTTCGAATGGTAATTCTGTAGATAAATTTATCTTTGGACTATAAGCTTCTTTTAAATCAGAAATTGCAACTGCTGCAATTTGATTTACACCCTCTACCGCTTTATAATCTACACTAATCCAAACATCTGAAACTTCGAAATTTGTTAGTGGAAAATTCAAATTTAAGATTTTATATTCTTTAGCTTCGACTTTTGCCTGAGCAGAATAAATTTCTTGTTTAATTCCATTTTTTCCACTTGTTCCAATTTCAACTTTTGTAATTGCACCGGGATTAAAATTTTCGATTATAATAACTTGTTGCGATTTTAAAGGAATAAACTTATAGTGAAGCACAGCTGGGCTTTTTTCGCTTTTCTTTAGACCTTCACCTACAGCATCTTCGGCTTCTGCAGCCCCAGAGTATTTCCAAAATTTATACCTAGAAACCATAGGAACACCAGCTCCCCAAACTGAACCTTCTACCTTGTATGACCAATTAACTTTTTGAGCTATTGATATATTTATTGTAATTGAAACAAGCAAAATGCAAAAAAATGTTTTCATATTTATTCTTTTTATATTATAAAAAAACCTCAAAAAATTATGAGGTTTTTTATTGAGTTAACGAAAGACAAATTACTTTTTCACTTTGTTAATAACATAATTACTAAGTCTGCCAGATAAAGCTTTTATTACATTATCCATTCCATCATAACTTTGTATTTTTTCTTTTTCATTTTGAAATTCCAAACCTCCATCTTTGTAATATCTTACACCACAATAAAACTGGCCGCGATTTTTATCTTCAGGTCCTTCACCTTTTGGATTTGGCCCGAACATATAAAGATTTACTGCATTTACGGCATAATTTTCTTTGTTCATTTTAGTTTTTCTAGATACAATATAACATACAACAACAGCATCAACTCCAAGTCCTTTACATAATTCGTAACCTAAACTACAACTCATCATACGATTAGCACCCATAACACCAGTATTCATAAAATTAGTAGGTTTTGAATTGGTCATATCTTCATTTGACACGAAGAATGGTCTGTATCCCTTACCGGTAGGGCTAATTTTAATTGTTGAAACAGTTACACTTGCATACGTAGAAGTTGCTGTTCTCTGATTTTTTTCTTTTTTACCAGATTCTTGTTCAAAATTATAGTAAAAATCTTTCTTTTCTTCATTATCTAAAAACTCTTCAGGGGTTAATAAGTCCATTCCATAAGTTTTAAATTCAGATTTTAAAACATCTATACTTTTGCCATAAAAACCATCAACATGAGTTTGTGCCATAGCGTCAGGTGTTCTCCAAGCAGATGCTGTTGAACTACCAGTATAGGCTCCACCAGTTGTTTTTCCACTTGATGGGTCGTACAAATAAAAACTTATTAATGCTACTTTTTTTGGTTTTGGTTCTAACAAATCAACGTTTGTACTATATCCCGCACCATTTTTAGCGTTACGTCCTTCGGCAGGGAAATCTAGATAAGAACCGATTTTTTCTGCATTTGCACATTTATCTGCAAATTCTGTTGTTTGTGCATTTATTTGCATTGCAAACATTGCACATACTAAACTTGTAAAAATTGTTTTTTTCATGATTATTGAATTTAAATTATTAATAAAATATTATTCTATTGATTTAAGAACTATTATGCTATTTATACAACCCCATTGGTCGTAATTTACTGTTTTTGCATTTGTTAAACCTGGTATAACCCATTCTTCCTTATATGATACTATATATCCATCTTCGTTAACACCAGTCATTTCATTTATTTTTGCAGCAATTCTTTTTCCTCCTTTATCGTAATTTTTTTGAATTTGTTTGGTTATTTTACTATTAATAGGGTCGTTAAAATATTTCTCTTTTTCAACTGTTGCTTTAACAGTGTTATCTGTTTTTGTCCATATTTCAGTTCCCACAACAAAACTTTTATAATCTTTACCAGAAATATTCATAATTTCTTCGCTATTTACATTACCACCTTGATAAAGTTTTAACATTCTGTAAGAAGTCTCGTAATCAACTGTTGCAGTAACATTACCAGAATAACTAAAATTTTCATCTGCCACATGAAATTGCTGTTTCACCTTGCCTTGAGAAGTTGTTGCCATAGCCGATTCGTCAATGTAACCTGGGGTAATATCACCAACTTTTAAATTTAAAGGTATAGCCTGAGCTCCCATTGTAGAAAAACCTAACGTGTCATTATTTATAACAAGAGGCATCATCCCTTTTAGACGAAGAATATAGAATGTGTCATTTTTGCAAGACACATAACTATCATATTGTTTATCAGCTATAGTAATTGAGATTACATATTCTCCAGTTGGTTTAATATCTGAAACAGTATATACATAAGTGGTAACAGAACTTGGTGCAATTTTACCTGAAATAATTCCCGACTTATGCTCTTCTACGGCCTTATCTTTTGACTTTTGGTTCATTTTATAAAAAGCATAAGGATCTTTTGCAATAATAAGTGGATAAGCAGTTACATCAAAAGTGAATTTCATTCCAACTTTTAATAGAGAACAGTTTTGGGCAATTGAGTTAATCGAATAAAAAAACCCAATTGCAGTGATAAGTACTAAAAGATTTAATTTTTTCATGATTTTTTGTTTTTATTAATTATTATTATTTGAAATATATTAATTCATAATTGCCACACCAACCTGTAAATATTTTGCATGAATTTCTATTGGTTCTAAATCCTTGCCTGTTGAAATATCGTATTTCCTGATAACAGGCGTAACAGTAATACCCCACTTATCAGTTACCTTATAACCAATTGTACATTCAAAAGCACCACTACTACCTCTGCCTGAAGATACACTTGCTGCACCAATTGTTAATTTTGGGAATAAATAAATTCTATCGCCAATTTTCTGTAATCGTGCAATTGTAATCCCTAATAATACATCGCCAATAGATGCACCCCCTCTTGGTTTTAGTGTTTCCGCTGCTACATCGCCAGCAATTCCCCATTTTGAATTATCTCCATTACCAAATGCTAATCCTAAGCGAACACTAAACAGACCACCATAAATAGCATTTTTAGGGTTTCCATTTGTCCCCATTAAAACATTTACAAATGCACTTTCGTCCATACCAACAAATAATTTATCGAATAAGGCATCAAATTTTAAATTGAGATGATTAATTTTATAAACTCCACTAACAGCATTTGTAGCACCAGATTTATTAACAACAGTTGCTTTTCCAAACTGGAACCCTGATATTGTTACCATTTTAGGTTGTGCTATGGTAAATAATGAAACAAATAAAAAGATTTGGACTAAAATTGTTTTTTTCATAATTTTTATATTAAATCATTAATTGTTAAATTTTAACTCTGATTCCTAATTTTAAATCGTATCTTCTTAGCTTTAAATTTGTATCATAATTATCATTCATTTTTGAAAATCGCAACAAATTAAGCCCTGCAAAAAAACCCCATTTTGTTAATATTTGAATTTGATGTTCCCAAATTATAGGATGAGGGTTTGAATCGTTTTTCCCCTTTCCGCTTGCATACTGAAACATTGGACTTGTTTCTAACCTAATGGCAAGAAAATCTGTAATAGTCCTATCAATATATATATTAGGACCAATACATAATCTATCGTTTTTAATACCACTTGTACCATTTGTTATATAATAACTGTGATTAATTCCAACGTTTACAACTGTTTTTTCGCTACCATAAACATTTAATCCTAATTTGAAGTTTGGTAAAAAACCGAAATCAGATAAATAGTAAACACCACCAAAATCTTTTTTTGCTTTTTTGCTAACGATTCCTTTTAAAAGAAAAAACATATCTCCTAATTGTCTTTCGCCACAATAAAATGAAATCCCCCATTGTTCAGATTTTGATAGTGTAGTTCCCAAACTAATAACACCCCAAAAATTCATTCCTTTATTAAAACCAATTGAATCTTGAGTTTTTGATATTGAAGACATTCCACTAAATGGTGTGTATATTTCAAACGATTT
>JAVHRJ010000131.1:0-1139 GCA_036171595.1 Bacteroidales bacterium | reverse complement strand
GAAAATGAAATTATTATTATAAAAAAGCTTCTTTTAATATTTCAAAAGAAGCTTTTTAATAATTTTTTTTATGTTTTACAAAAACTTAGGTTTTAAAGTAAACATAACGTATCCCCAATGATTTAGACTATTTTTATTTCCACCCGATAATGTTTCTAATGTGTTTTGTGCCATTAAATATGAGTATCCAAGCTCAAGTGATGCTTCTTTAGAAAGTTTAAACTTAACTCCTAAATCAATTTCTGAACCTAAATTTTTGCTTAATGTTACATTGTCTTTTACATATTTATTTTGAAGCGAAAATAAATGATAATCGAGCAAAATAGTTGTGTTTTTACAACATTTATAAGATAATTTTAAATAAATATCTTGCAATCCTGCATTTCCAGTGTTTTTAGCTAAACTTGTAAAGTAGTCCATGTTTCCATGAATACCATGATTTGTTCCATATAACGCTTCGAATGTATTTATTTTTGTGTTAGCTGTATCAGTAGCATCGGTGCCCGACGAATAAAAAATTCCTGCAGTTGCAACAAAGTCTTTTACAATTGTGTCTGTTATATTTGCACCAAAATAATATGCAG
Organism: Bacteroidales bacterium; assembly: GCA_036171595.1. Lineage (GTDB taxonomy): Bacteria > Bacteroidota > Bacteroidia > Bacteroidales > GWA2-32-17 > GWA2-32-17. Next base: position 555 of record JAVHRJ010000131.1, on the reverse strand, counting down.
CAATTTCTTTTCCTGTTTTATCTTTTCCCGATTGGTAAAAGCCTCTACCTTGAAATAAATATTTATTTATAGGAATATCTAAACCACCACCATAAGTGTAACGCATGTATATTGTAGATTTTGTTACGGCTTTTTGATAACCATCGTTTATGCCTGCAATATTTGTTTTAATTTTCCCGAATTTTTTTGATAACCATAATATATTCATGAGTTTGTAATTTTTGTCAAAAAGTGAATAATCGTTCCCAAAATATTGTTCGGTAGAACTGTTGTATGCAGATACAACGTCAATATTGAAAGAACTTTTGCAATATGTTAATTTTAGTGCATCATGTGGATTTCCATTTTGGTTCCAGTTGTTATTACTCATTAGAACTTTGTCGTCAAAATATATTTCCTGCCGACCCATTTTAATCCATAAACTGTCGCACAATTTATATGATAGCCATGCTTCATAAACTGCTGTTGATGACACATCTTCCTTAGGAATTTGATCGCCCCATAAACGCACATCTTGCAACGATAAGCCAACTTTATATTTTTCGGCAGAATAAT
>JAVHRJ010000130.1:0-5681 GCA_036171595.1 Bacteroidales bacterium | reverse complement strand
TTATTAAAATAAAAATCGTAAGTTTTTTCTGAAGCCCAATGAGCATCAGTTGCAACCTCATCTTGTTGAGCATTAACATTATTCCAATTATTATCTGTATCGGTAAAATCAGTTGCAGCACTATAACTTGTTCCCATATTTGCATTGTATGTTTCAATTCCATTGCCTCGAGCAACTTCGCGTAACCTAAAACTTCCTGCATAACTATCGGTGGTTATAGATTGAGTGCCACTATAACGAGTAATAGCTGTTCCATTTACATCAGCATCATAAAGTTTTTGTCTAATATCTATAATATTACCTGTTGAAGCATCAATAAAAAATTCTTTTTTATCAATTGGCTTATGAGCGTAAATTGTAAAATTATAAACATGTTTAAATTCACTATTTTTAGTATAAATAATTTGCAATTTTGGAGATGGATAATAAGTTGAATTAGAATTTTTTGTTTCAAATTTTAATTGTTCTTCTTCCGATTGTATTTCCCATTTATAAGAAATTGAATTCATTTTATTTTTAGCAATATTAATTGCAGTTTCGGGAGAAATTATTACATTATTAGCAACTTGAATATTTGTAAAAATATTTCCACTTATTGAAATGATTTTATTATTTTTTGCATGAAGCATAAAAATAGCATTTACAACAGGCTCATTGTTATAAAGTTGCTGCATTTTAATGTTACTATATCCAATTTTATCATTATATACATTTATTTGTTTAAAGCTAGTTTTATTGGGTGTTTTTAAATAAGATTTTATCCACGAATTAAATTTTTCGACAGGAATTTGGTATGAATCGCTAAAAACAATAAAGTTAGGAAAATCGGTTTTATCTGTTATTCTAACTTTGCTTGCACCTTTAACAATTTTATTTGCATCAGCACCAAAATATTCTTTAGCTGATAAACTGAAAGTTATAACGCTAACAGCAATAATCAATAATATTTTTTTCATAAAAATAAATTTTACTAAAGGTACAATATTAATAAATACAAAATAAAAAAACCGCAATTAAAAATTTTAATTGCGGTTTTTAAGTTAAATACACAAAAATATTATTGTTTAAAACCAACAATTATAGACACGCATCCACTATTAACGATTTCTTTTTTAATTTCACTTTGTGGTACTCTAACCTGAACTATAAGTTGTTGAGTAGAATTTGATTTAAAATCCCAAAACCTTACAAAATCATGATCTTTATTATAAAACAAGGTATTTCTATCTGTATCAAGAAGTTTAAACTCTACGTTACCAAGCAACTCTTGGGAGCAAATAAAAATTCTATAATCCTGATTATTATAAAAAGTAAGCAATAATTCTGCAACATCACCCTCATTTAAAACAGCGCTATTAAGCTGTCCATTATATACATAAGGCTTAATCTCAGGCAAACATTCTTTTTTTGTAAAACCTTTACATTGAGCATTTACCAATACAGGAATCACAACAGTTAAAGCTAAAATCGCCATTTTTCTAATCATCTTATTCATAATGCAAAGTTTTTATGTTTAATATTCTATTATTTTTTTTCTAATTTCAGATATCGTTTTTTTAATTTCCTCGAAGCTTGATTTATCAATATTAACAGTTGCTTTACTATTAATAGTTGTTAATTTTTTATCATTATCTGTAAAAACATCACCTTTTTCATATTTAATATCTACTAAGTCAAATTTAGTTTTTAAATTATTCATTAAAGGTAAATATTCTTTTAATTCTAAATCGTTTGGATACGACTTTATTAATTCAATTAAATTGCTTAACGAATATTTTTGTTCGGCAATTCTATTAATCACGCTTTTATTTTTAATATTATCGAAATCAACAATATTTGTAGATACAAATAAAGCCTCAATCCATCCACCTAAAACAATGAGCGTTGCGGTATTTCCTCTTTCGTTTTCTTTTAAGTATGAATCGGCCGAAGAATATGTTTCAGAAACAATTTGTAATAGAGAATCTCTATTATCCATATTATTTTCGAGTCTGCTTACCGCAAAAGAACCTTGCTCTTCAGGAATATTTAATTCTTCAGTAAGTTTCTTAATAGACGACAAATAATTTATAGATTGTTGAATTTGATCGAAAAGTCTAACATAACTTAAATCGCTACCATAAACACCTAGAATTAAAGCTTGCTTTGGTACATTCACATATTTATTTTCGACTTTATAAGACAGTAAAATTTCGGGCTTATATAATGCACCCGACTCGTGTAAAACTTTTGCCATTTCGATAGGTGAAGGGACATTATAAAATATTTTTTTTACTTTTCTTGAGTGATCATTAATTGTTGTATTGCCAATAGAGTCAGTATCGTTAACAATGGTGTTATTTACATTATTACAACTCAAAAACATTAAAGGCAAAAACAATAATAATAGATATTTTTTCATTAAATTTTAATTAAAATTTCGTTTCTTATACGATATCAAACAAAATTAGTTCCAAAAATAACAATTTATTTTTATACTTACTAAAATAATAAATAATAACTTATTAAATACTTCATTTTTGTTTTGAAAAATATTTTTTTTGAAAAACAATAATCATAAGTACGCCAGTTGTAATTGAAGTATCGGCTAAATTAAATACAGGTCTAAAAAAAGTAAAACTTTCGCCTTTCCAAAAAGGGAACCATTGTGGAAAGTGACCTTCGATTAAAGGGAAATAAAGCATATCAACAACTCTTCCATGTAAAAAAGTTGAATAGCCACCATCGGCAGGGAAAAAAGTTGCAGGCAAACAATCGCCACATATTGGAGTGCTATTACTAAAAATTAATCCATAAAAAGCACTATCTATAATATTACCAAAAGCACCTGCCCAAATTAATGCTGCACTTATAATTAATCCTAACGGTTCATTTTTTTTACATAAAATATAAATATACCAACCTATTCCAGCAACTGCAATTATACGGAGTAAACTCAAAACTATTTTACCAAATTTTCCGGCAAATTCGAGACCAAAAGCCATTCCGTTGTTTTCGGTAAAATGTAAATAAAACCAATTTCCAATTACATTAATATCCTCGCCTAAAAGCATATGGGTTTTAATCCAAATTTTAAAAGTTTGGTCGGCAATTAAAACTAACAAAACTATTAATATTGATATTTTAAGTTTTTTCATTAAAAATTATTATAAGTGGCAAAAGTATATAAAAATTAAAATAATAAAGCTCGAAAATAAATTTTCGAGCTTTATTATTGTATTATATCTCAAATATAGGTTCTTCGCTAATCACTCAGAATGACAAAAAGTTACTTTTGGCTGTTTTTTGCGTCAATGCTAAGTGTTGCATGTGGTACAGCTCTTAGCCTTTCCTTAGGAATTAGCTTACCAGTTTCGCGACAAATTCCATAAGTTTTATTTTCAACACGTATTAATGCGGCCTGCAAATGTTGAATAAACTTTTCTTGACGCTGTGCTAATTTACCAGTTTCTTCTTTTGAAAGAACATTTGCACCTTCTTCTAACGCTTTAAATGTGGGCGAAGTGTCAGTTATGTCATTACCATCAGTATTATTTAATGCAGATTTTAAAATTTCATAATCTTTTTTCGCCTTTTCGAGTTTCTCAATTATAAGTTCCTTGAACTCTAATAACTCCTCATCGGAATACCTGTTTTTTTCATTCATATATTTAATTTTTTAATTTCTTATGCTTTAATTATTTGTAACTGTGTATTTATGTTATTGTCAATTTCTACGGTATAAGTATTATTTTGTTCCAATTTATCTAAAATATTAATTGAAAGTGCTAATGTTTGAGAACATATATAATTTTTATGTAGCTCTATAGAGCTATCAATCATTTTGTTACCTTCTATATTAACGTTTATTTTATCGGTAACTGCAAAGCCACTTTCTTTTCTAATATTCTGAATTCGGTTTACAAGTTCGCGTGCTATACCTTCGTTTTTTAATTCGGTTGTAATATTAATATCGAGAGCAATAGTAAGTGAGCCTTCGGTACCAACTAACCAGCCAGGAATATCTTCACTCAATATTTCAACATCTGTTAACGAAATTTCGAAATTACTGCCATCTTTGTTAATTGTTACAGATTTTAATGTTTCAATTTTATGAATATCTTCTTGTGACATTTCAGAAATTGCATTTGCAACTAATTTCATCGATTTGCCAAATTTTGGCCCTAGAACTTTGAAATTTGGCTTAATTTTTTTTACTAATATTCCTGATGTTTCACGCAATAATTCCATTTCCTTAACATTAACCTCTGCTAATATTAATTCTTTAACAGCGTTTAATTTTGCAGCAAAATCTTCATTTAGCACAGGAATCATAATTTTGCTAAGTGGTTGACGAACTTTTATACTAACTTTTCGGCGAAGTGCTAATATCATTGATGTTGCTTTTTGAGCAATATCCATTCTTTCTTCAAGCGATTTATCAATTAAATTATTATCAAACTTCGGAAATTGTGATAAATGAACCGACTCGCTATTGTCTTTTTTCGAAATAGAATTTAAATCGTTAAATAATTTTTCGGTATAAAAAGGTGCAATTGGACTAGCCAATTTTGCAATGGTATGAAGACATTTGTATAATGTTTGGTAAGCAGATAATTTATCATTATTCATTTCGCCACCCCAAAAACGCTTACGATTTAAACGCACGTACCAATTACTTAAATTTTCGCTAACAAATTCTTGTATAGCACGACCAGCTTTTGTAGGCTCATAAGTTTCGTAATATTCCTCAACATCTTTTACTAAAGTATTTAAAAGCGAAATTATCCAACGATCAATTTCGGGACGTTCGCTAACTTTTATTTCAGCTTCGGTTGCTGTGTATCCATCAACATTTGCGTATAAAGCAAAAAATGAATATGTGTTATAAAGTGTTCCAAAAAATTTACGTTTAACTTCATCAATTCCTTCAATATCAAATTTAAGATTATCCCATGGCTGAGCATTTGTTATCATATACCAACGAACAGCATCAGCTCCAAATTTTTCGATAACTTCAAATGGATTTACTGCATTTCCCAAACGCTTCGACATTTTGTTACCATTTTTATCGAGTACTAAACCATTTGAAATAATATTTTTAAATGCTACCGAATCAAATAGCATTGTAGCAATTGCATGAAGTGTAAAAAACCATCCACGCGTTTGATCAACACCTTCTGCAATAAAATCGGCTGGATAATATTCTTTAAAATCATTTTTATGTTCAAAAGGATAATGCATTTGTGCATAAGGCATTGCACCCGAATCGAACCATACATCAATTAAGTCGGTTTCGCGAATCATTGGTTTTCCAGTTTCCGAAACCAGCACTATACGATCAACGTAAGGACGATGGACATCAAATTTTAAATAATTTTCTTTTGAAAAATCATTTTCAATAAAATTTTCTAATGGATTTTTCTCCATTAATCCAGCTTTTACCGATTTTTCTATTTCATTTTTTAGCTCAGTTAATGAGCCAACGCATTTCATTTCAGATTTATCTTCGGTAGCCCATATTGGCAAAGGCGTTCCCCAATACCTCGAACGCGAAAGATTCCAATCAACAAGATTTTCCAACCATTGTCCAAAACGACCTGTTCCAGTTGATTGTGGCTTCCAGTTAATTGTTTTATTAAGCTCTAACATTCTGTCTTTAAAGGCAGTAGTTTTAATAAACCATGAATCGAGCGGATAAT
>JAVHRJ010000129.1:0-5723 GCA_036171595.1 Bacteroidales bacterium | reverse complement strand
AGGGTCGGGGTGTGGGGAGGAAAAGTTAAAAGTTGAAAGTAGAAAATTATAAAGTATAAAGTTAATAAAGTCAAAAAAAACAAAAGTTATTAGGTTATTGAGTTATTAAAACAATTACGAATGAATAATGACGAATTACGGGGAAGAAGTTTGTTGTTATATGTTATGAAAAAGAAATTCTACAATTTAATCCTTCGCAGCGAGTCAAAGTTCTCTACGTTTAATGGTCCAGCTATTAAAAAACGGATCATCTATTTCATATCCTTTATTTGTTTTTATTACATATCCGTTTTGCATTAATCGTTTTAAACTACTAAATATTGTGCTCGTTGCAACTGAATTATTTTTATTTAAACTTGATTGTGATAATGGCAAATAGTTACCTTGGGATAAGCCAATAATTGTTTTTTTATCGGTTTTATTAAATGTATTCCATAAACGTTCATAATCCAGATCATGAGTTTGAATAGTTTCTTCAATTGCAGTATTAACAGCATGAAGCTGATTTGCTTTTTGGTTTAAATTATTCCATACTGTATATGCTAATTGTTGGGTATAATATGGATGTCCGTCTGTAAATAAAAGAATTTCGTCGGCCAGTTTTTCGGGTTGCTTACAAATATTTTTTAATCCTGTTGTTAAAAAAATCTTAAAATGAGTTTTTTCTATTTTTTGAAGCTGAAAAAATAGTCCGAAATGGTAAAATGGAGATTTTTTCTTTTCAAATATTTCTCTCATCATCGATTCCTGGCTTCCTAAAAAAACATAATTAATATTTTTATGAAGCTGCATAATTGATCGAAGCTTTTTATCGAAGCCCGGTTCCAATCTCATCACTTCCTGAAATTCATCTAATATAACAATAGCTCTATGTTTTGAATTACATAATTGCTCAAGAAGATTTAGCACATCTTCTAATAGAGGTAATGTTGACTCAGTTGCTTTAAAAGAAATATCAACTTCATTATTAATAGGGTTTAGCGATAAGCTTGGTATTATCCTGAAATTTTTAATAAGATGTTTTATTTTCTCTGAGGGAAATATCCTGTATATACGTTTTAAATATTGTGCTGCAAAATCCTCAACACTGCTTACTAACTGAAGATCTAATGAAAGCACATCTCTTTTAAGATTTTTAACCGTTTTGCGAATCAAGCTTGTTTTTCCAAAGCGCCGAGGACTAATCATCACAAGATGATTATTGCTCTCGAGTATTTGTTTAACCTTCGCAAGTTCTTCAACCCTATTTGTAAAAAACGGGTCGTCAACTACACTTCCAAATTTAAAAGGGTTAGTCATTTTTGTTGCGATAATTTTCGTTGCGATATTTTTCGCAAAGATAATTTATTTTCAGAATAAAGGGGGAAAAAGTTAAAAGTCAAAAGTTAAAAGAACAAGGTTGAGGTTGAGGTCGAGTTCAAGGTTATTAAGTTATTGAGTTAATAGGTTATTGGTTATAAAGTTCTTTTAGAATTATTTAATATAAAAATCCGAATAGCCAGAGTGGAATTTTGTTTTGGGTGCCATACTCTATATCATCAGATACAATAAAACTATTTTGTATATTTTTAATTTGTTGGTTGGTTTTCGATTTTCCTCCTATTTCAAACGTGTATTTATTATCAATTAAAAAATCGCTTTGCTCGGAATACTCTACCATATGCGAAAAACTAAGCTGATTTACAAAAAATGTTTCGCGTAAATTTCCTAAATTAGCATTTGTTGGTGAAAAAGCATACTGAAAATTTGTGTTTTCGAGATAAATTTTATCAGGTTTTTGAAGCTGTGTAATACCTTTAGCATCTTTAAACAAATTTCGGATAATATGTGCTTCCTGCAAAAAATACAAGTATGTTATAAATGTATTTCTGTTTAATCCTATTCGCTCACTAAGTTTACTAACATTAGGAATAAAAGGAACTGACTCGGAAATAATTTGCAACATTTGTTTTAATCTCGAAACATATTGCACATCAACTTTTCTTAATAATGGCAATTCAATTTCCAAAGTCATGTTTACAACTTCTTCAATCCGCTGTAAATATAGTTCGGGTATTTCCTGAAAAAAAGGATAATAACCTGCTTTTAGATACTCGCTAAAATATTGAAGTGGTTTAACCTTTGAATTAACACTTCGAGCTAACGATGAATGTTTTTCGAGTATTTCTTTTAATGTATAAACAGAAAGATTTAGCCCTAACTTTAAATTAAGAAATTCTCGGTACGAAAGTCCCTGCATTGAATACACTACTGCCCTACGACTTAAATCGGCACGTGCATTTAATATTTCGAGTAACGATGAGCCTGTAAAAACAACTTTAAGTTGAGGGTAATCGTCATAAATATTTTTTAATTCCTGCGACCAGTTGGGATATTTATGTACTTCGTCGAGAAAAAGAAATTTACCTCCACGTTTTACAAAATTGTCGGTTAATGAACTCAAGCTATTTTCTGCAAACCAAATATTATCTAAGCTAACATAAAGTGTAGATTGATCGACAGGTAAATTCTTTTTAATGTATTGAAGCAGTAAAGTTGTTTTACCAACTCCCCTGGCTCCTTTTATACCAACTAACCGAGCATCCCAACGAACAGTATCCATGATACTTCGTGTAAATTGAATTGAAGTTAAGTCAATTTTTCGTTGATATTTTTCGTAGATGGCCTCCATTATTGCTTAATACAGACAGCAAATATAGTTATTTTTTGTTTAATTTGGATAGCAGGTTGAGGAAGTTGGAAAGTTGAAAGTCGGAAAGTTTGTAAAGTAACAAAGCGACAAGTAAACAAGAGGACAAGGATAAAAAATTCAAATACTAAAGTCGAAAGTTTATAAAGTTACAAAGTAACAAGGTGACATGGAAACAAAAAGTTACAAGTTTGTTAAAACGTTTTATGTTCGTTGTTTTTTTGGGGCTTTGAATCTGAGTTCAAGGTCGAGGTTAATACAAAGTCAGTTTACTTTAGATAATTTAGTACCCACGTTTAACTACTTTTTCGTAATCGGAAACAATCATCATTTTCACTAAATCCTTAAATGGAGTAGTAAAGGTCCAACCGAGTTTTTCTTTTGCTTTTGTTGGGTCGCCAATTAAAAGCTCAACCTCTGTTGGGCGATAATATGATGGGCTAACTTCAACAACAACATTACCTTTTTTAATTCCAGGTAAAGCAAAACCTTTATCTATGACATTTGTTACAACCGCTTTTTCGTTTTCGTTTTTGCCTTGCCATTCGAGCTCTACACCTAATTCGGCAAATGTTAGATTTACAAACTCTCGAACTTCGTGAGTTTCGCCTGTAGCTAAAACGAAATCTTCCGCAACATTATGCTGAAGAATACGCCACATACCTTCGCAATATTCTTTTGCATAACCCCAATCGCGTTTTGCATCCATATTGCCAAGCGTAAGTTTATCTTGTAAGCCCAGTGCAATTCTTGAAGCTGCACGGGTAATTTTTCTAGTAACAAAAGTCTCACCACGCCTAGGACTTTCGTGATTAAACAAAATACCGTTACTTGCAAATAAGTTATAAGCTTCGCGATAATTAACAATGGTCCAGTATGCAAATAGTTTAGCCACACCATACGGTGAGCGAGGATAAAAAGGAGTTTTTTCTGATTGAGGAATCTCTTGCACCTTACCAAAAAGCTCTGAAGTTGATGCTTGATAAAATTTAATTTGTTTGGAAATTCCTAATTCGCGAATTGCATCTAAAAAACGTAAAGTTCCCAATGCATCAACCTGAGCAGTATAATCGGGCACATCAAACGAAACTTTTACGTGACTTTGGGCTCCCAAATTATAAATTTCATCGGGTTGAATTTTTTCTAATGTTCGTAACAAACTAGAAGGATCGACCAAATCGCCAAAATGAAGAAATAATGTTTTTCCGTGAATATTGTTATTGTTATATAAATGGTCTATTCTTCCAGTATTAAAGGAACTACTTCTACGGATAATACCGTGTACTTCGTATCCTTTTTCGAGAAGAATTTCGGCTAAATAACTACCGTCTTGTCCGGTAATGCCGGTGATTAGGGCTTTTTTCATATTGAAGTATAAAGTTTAAAGTTTAAAGGCTAAAGTTTAAAGGCTAAAGGTTAAAGTCAAAAAGTGTGTTGAGTCCTTTAGGGCTTATGAGTGCTGGGAGGGAAAAAAATAAAACATAAAGTTCAAAGGCTAAAGTGTAAAAAAACAAAGATTAAAGGCTAAAAAAATAAAAGGCTAAAGTAAAAAGACAGAAGTTTAACAGCTAAAGTAAAAATCTAAGGTTGCTTTCTTTCAGTTTTGGAACATATTGCGCCAAGTATATTTTTAAGTTCAATTGATTCATTGATCAATATTTTACATTCTGGTCTTAGATCTTCTTTTTGTAAAGTGCCATCTATAACCTTTACCTAATAATTGGATTCTCCCATTTCCTTTAATGAAATACGAACTTTATTTGTAAAATCTGCTTTGCTTGATGCTCCCTGCGATTATTCATAGTTCGCCCCTGATGATGTTGACGATTTTATTAATTGTCGTTTTATTATAAGGTATTCTTCAGTATTTGGTATTTTGCGTAAAAAAACAATAACATCAATTGCAAATTTCAAAAGTCTTTCAGATAAATTATTCATATATAAAATCAATTATAATTACTCCTTTTTACTTTTCACTTTAGCCTTTTTACTTTAGCCATTAGCCTTGCTTACTCTTGAAGTCTTCGTAAGCTATCGCAATTCCTTCTTTCATGCTAGTTTTATGTTTCCATCCTAATGAATGCAGTTTTGTAACATCGAGCAACTTTCTTGGTGTTCCGTCGGGTTTTGTTGTATCAAATGTTAATTTTCCATTAAATCCAACAACATCTTTTACAATTTGTGCAAGTTCTTTAATTGAAAACTCATCGCCAGTTCCAATGTTTGTCCATCCAGCTTCGTTATGGTTTTCCATTAAGAATACACAGGCATTGGCAAGGTCATCGGCGAACATAAATTCGCGCAAAGGACTGCCAGTTCCCCAAACTACAACTTCTGGAGTATTATTAATTTTTGCTTCATGAAATCTGCGAATCAATGCTGGAAGTACATGAGAATTTTCGGGATGATAATTATCGTTTATTCCATATAAATTTGTTGGCATTACAGAAATAAAATTACTTCCGTATTGCTCTCTATACGCATCACACATTTTTAATCCTGCAATTTTTGCAATGGCATAAGGTTCATTTGTTGGCTCAAGTATTCCTGTTAAAAGATGTTCTTCTTTCATAGGTTGAGGAGCAAATTTAGGGTAAATACAAGAAGAACCTAAAAACAAAAGTTTTTTAACTCCAAACACATGCGAAGCATGGATTATATTTGCTTCTATCATTAAGTTTTCGTAAATAAATTGTGCTTTGTATGTATTGTTAGCAACAATTCCCCCTACTTTTGCAGCTGCCAGAAAAACGTAATCGGGTTCGTTTTTTTCAAAAAAATCGTTACAGCTTTTTTGATTTGTTAAATTTAACTCACTAAAAGATGCGGTAATGAAGTTTGTAAATCCTTTATTTAAAAGAGCACGATGAATTGCCGATCCAACCATTCCGGTGTGGCCTGCGATGTATATTTTAGAGTTTTTATTCATTATGAAAAAAGTTTAAAGACTAAAGAAAAAGGCTAAAGTTTAAAGTAAAAAGTTACGAGTTATTAGTTACGAGTTATTAGTTACGAGTTAGGAGTTACGAGTTAG
>JAVHRJ010000128.1:0-5735 GCA_036171595.1 Bacteroidales bacterium | reverse complement strand
GAGCAAAATTATCAGCTAGTTATTTTGATGGATATGTATTTTTAGACCATATTAGTTGGGATAATTTTAATGAATCAGGAGACTTAAAATTACAAGTAGAAGCATATAAAAATTATACTGGCTATTATCCAGAATCGGTTCATGTAGATAAAATTTATCGCACAAGAGAGAATAGAGCTTGGTGCAAAGAAAGAGGTATTATCATGAGAGGCCCTCCTTAGGGAAGACCATCTGCTAATATTAGTAAAGAAAAAAAGAAACAAGATTTAGCCGGTAATGGAAATAACACATTTTCAGAATATATTATAATGGAAGCTGCTGAAAATAAAGATGAATTTTTAAAAAAACTTAAAGAAAATTATTTAATTAATAAAGCCCCTAAAGACTATGCTTTAATGATTTTAGCTTTAAAACAGTTATCGCTAATTAAAATTAAAAAAGGAAATCAAACAAATGTTTATTCTGCTCTTAAATCCTTTTTAGATAACACTGATATTGGCACAAATGAAGCATTGAATAAAACAATTAGAAATATTGAACCAAAGCTAACTGATAAAAATGAACACGTTAAAAATGAAGCTTTAAAAGAGCTAAATCCCCATATTGAAACCATTAAAAATATAAAAAAATTGAGTAAAACAGATTAAAAAAAGTAAGTTGTTTTAGTTGTTTTAGTTGTGCACAACTAAAACAACCCGCATTTAAGATAATTAAACTATTTTTCACTATATTTTTGTTCAAATAAATTTTTGAATAATGAACGAAATTATAGTTACAACCCCTGACCAGTTAAAGCAAATAATAAATGAATGCTTAAACGAAAGGAAAACAGAACTTACTCCTGCATCCCAGCAGGAACAGCAAACAAAATACCTATATTCTATTAAAGAACTTGCGAATTTTCTACATGTGAGCATCGTAACCGCCCAGAAGATAAAAAATTCTGGTTCAATACGTTATATACAGCATGGTCGGAAAATAATATTTAACACACTGCAAATAATGGAAGATTTGCAGAAAAAAGGTAAATAATGAACACAAAGAATATTTACCTAAAAACCGTTACATCGGCAGACCTATATAAATATAGCGTTTCTGAATTAGTTTATATTTTTTTATCAGTTTTTCAAATGACAAGAGGTTATGACATTAATAACCCCGACCATCAAGCATTACTACATACCGATTTTTTAGATTACATCAAAGAAACTAAATATACTTTAGGCATACAGCAATTTGTTAGGGAATGTAAATATTATTGGCGTTTAGTGCCTGATTATAGTGAGGAACTCACTAATTTTTACACTAAATATAACATAAATGATTTGCCTTTATTTTCTTACTATTACAAATCAATAACAAACACGAAACCATGTAGAAATATTAACTTATTGCAATTGTATGAAGTTATTAAAAATCCTAAATACTTTGAAAAACAAACCAATGAGTTAAGACGTATTGCTGATAAAACACAAAGAGCAAATTTTAAACAAACTCAATTAGATTTTGTTTTATTTAGTGGGATATTCCCACCCTACAAAAGAAATTCCCAAAGCTGTGAGAAACCAAGCGGTTATTTATGTATAGATATTGACCACGTGAAAACTGATATGAACGAATTAAAAAAGAAATTAATAGCTGATAGTGCTTTAGACGTTCAATTATTATTTGTAAGTCCTTCGGGTGATGGTTTTAAAATGGTTATTCCTTATGATTTACAAGAGTTTCCTGAATTTTTAGAATTTTACCAAGTAGCAGAAACTCACTTTTTGGAACTTTACAAATTGCAAATCGATAAAGCATGCAAAAATATTGATAGAGCTTGCTTTATTTGTTTCGATAACGATGTCTTTATTAATCCAAAAATATTAATATAATGTTACACAAAAAAGAAAATACCTTTGAAAACGAGGTACAATTATTAACTGAAAATGAAGAAAAAAATATTACTGCAAAAAGTAATATTCCCAAAAATGATATTGAAATTTTTGATTGGTGCTTAGAACAGCATAATAAAAAAGAGTTTTTTTCAAACGGAAATAGAAATAATTACATTACTAAATTAGCTTTTTTCTGTAATGACTACGGAGTATCAGAGCTTACTTGTTTATCTGAATGTAACCAATTTATAAAAGAAGATTTTGCTTTAATTGAAATAGAAACGACAATAAAAAATGTCTATAAAAATCATTATAATAATCATGGTACACAAAAATATGTAAGTAAGTCAGAGTTTATACAAAATACAAAACAAGTTGAACCAAAACCAAAAATTATAAACATACCTATTTTCCCTATTGAGGTCTTTCCGCAAAAAATACAACAAATCATTAATGAATTACACGATAAATTGCAATTCCAATACGATTTAATTTCTGCCGGAATATTATCTACCGTTTCAACTGCAACAGGTAACAGTTTTGAGTTGTTACACAACAACCATATTAACAAAGCAATTGTGTGGTGTGTATCGGTGGCGGAAAAGGGTAAGGGGAAATCCGAACCGCAGAAATGGTGTAAAAAACCATTTCACGATATTGATTTTATGAATAAAAAAGAATTTGACAAAAAAGTAAAAATATGGAATGAATATTATGAATTGAATAAATCAGAAAAAGAAAAATATGAATCATCAAATAACAAACCTGAGAAATCGGAAACAACAAGGCATTTACAACATGTTTTAGGCGACTACAACCCCGAAACATTGTATCGGGTACATGATATAAATAAGCGTGGTATTTTGCTTTTTTCAGACGAAATAATGAGATGGATTAATTCATTTGATAGGTATAATAAAAGTGGCGAACAACAGTTTTTAAATGAACTATGGAACGGCACAACTGCAAATTATGATAGAGTTGCAAATAGTATCTTTATTTCAAATTGCTTTGTTAATGTTTTGGGAACTATTCAAACACTATTTTTAAAAAGTTTATCGGCAAATAACCGAACTATTGATGGTTTTTTGGAACGGCTTTTATATTTCTATCCTAATAACTTCTTAAAAACAAAACCTAATGGCAAAATATTGGAAGATAGAATTTACAACGACTATAAAAAAATTATTGATGAATTATTGAGTTGTCAATATGAATTTTGGGAAGATGGACAAATAAAACCACAGCGTATTACGATGGAACAGGGTGCAGGAATTAGATTTAATCAATGGTTAAATGATTTTATTGATAAACAAAATAACACTACAAATGAGAATGAGAAGGCAATATTAGCAAAGCTGGAAATATATTGTTATAGGTTTTCGTTGCTTCTGCAATTACTATTTTGGGCTTGTGGTGAAGCTGATAATAAACAAGTGGAATTAAAAGCTGTGGAAGGTGCTATAAAAATGGTAGATTATTTTCATTTAACTGCACTAAAAGTATATGAAACAATAGGTAGTAATTCAAAATCCGAAATAACTGAAAAAGATTTATTGTTATTGATAAGAAAAAAGACAGGACATGAGTATAAAAAAATTTTAGATTTTATAAAATCAGAAATAAGCGAGGGAACATTCCGACAATGGATAAATCGAAGTAAGTAACATGTAACACGTAACATAAAAAATAAGCTAAACAATTAAAAATCAGAATATTAATTTAATTTACACGTTACATGTTACATTAACATACCTCTTGGAATTGAAAATACTTAATAGAAAATAAATATGGAAAGACGAATTTTTACATGGACATCCAAACAGTTAGACAAGTTAAACAAAGTTACTAATATACTTACTGAATTTGAAAAATATAAGCCACTTACCCTGCGACAGGTGTATTATCAATTAGTGGGAAATGGATTTATAGAAAACAAAGTATCGGAATACGGTATGCTTTCAGTTTTGTTAAAACATGCACGGATTGATGGATATATTTCATGGGATAATATTGAAGACAGGATAAGGGCTTTTCATAACCTTACAGGTTGGCAAAATACATCTGTATTTATCAAAAGTGAAAATGAAGACTTTTTAGACGGTTATAGAAGAGACCTAATGCAAACACAGGATAAACATATTGAATTGTGGGTTGAGAAAGACGCTTTAAGTACAATTTTTACACGGGTGGCTGGCAGATATACCATTCCTGTTGGAGTTTGCAGAGGATTTAATTCTATAAGTTTTCAAAATGACATAAGGAACAGGATAGAATACTATTCATCTACAAAAAAAAATACCGTAATATTATATTTTGGAGATTTTGACCCATCTGGTTTAGCAATTATGCCGGCAATGGAAACAACATTAAGGTATGAAATGAATGTAAGTAATTTTGAATTTAAACACATTGCATTATCGCAGGGAGACATCATTAAATATAAATTGCCTTACAATGCAAAGGCTTTGAAAAAAACGGATACAAGGGCAAAAAAACACTTGGAAACATACGGGGAGGTAGCAGTTGAATTAGATGCCTTACGACCTGATGTATTAGAAGAAAAGATAAAAACCGCTATTGAAAAGGAATTATATGTTCCTGCCTTTAATTCAGAAGTTGAAATTTACAATAAAGATATTGACTTGTTAAACAATTTGAAATTGAAAACCGAAGAATTTATAAAAACCGAGCTTAAAAATTAAATACAAAAAATATGAAAACACACATTAGAGTTTATTATTCACATAGCAAACGGACATACGATTCTGAAAAAGAAAAAAACGAATTAGAATTTCTGAAAAAGAACTATCCGAATACAATTTGTCCGAATAATAACATAGGCGAATGTTCACATGGAATGGATGCCTATTTGAATATAGTAGCATGGTCAGAAATGGTTATTTTTTCGGAATATTTAGAATATATCGGCAGGGGCGTGTATCGTGAAATTAAAAAGGCTATGAAAAATAATATTCCGGTAATGGTGTTGCGAAATAACCGCCTTATGAAAATAAAAGACGTGGTAATCGAAAATGAAGACGATTGTGTGATTAGGTATGCTAAAGTAATTGTTTAAAACAAAAATCATAAAACATGAAAACCTTAACTAAAAAACAACTCATGCAAAAAATGCAAATATCAAGTTCAACTTTGCAAAACTATCTGAATAATTTTTGGTTCGATAAACTAAAAGAAACAGGTTATTATAAAAGACAAAAAATAATAACCCCACACCAACTATTAATAATTAAAGAAATTTGGGGCGATTTTGATGAGTAAACAACAAAATCTATTCTTAAACAACACTAAACAATAACAAATAGTAAGCATGCTTATATTCCTGTCGTATATTTGCCAAATAAATTTATTTTAATTTGAAATAATTTACAGTAATTTAATTTGTTATTATATTAATATGCCTGAAAATAAAAGCAATATTACAAAAGTTGAATTAAAAGACCCTTTAACTAACGAATTGTTTATTCCTAAACGGTTTAATCAGCGTTTCTCGTGTCGTGCAAATCAAATTGCATTCAATAATAATAAAGCAAGGAATATTAGAAAACAAACATCGTATATTAATACTCCTTTACAAAAGAATTTTAAAATACTAAATGAATTTTTATCTAAACAAAATGAAATTACAGTGCATAAGCAATATTTATTAGGTAAAGGTTTTACGTTTGAGGTTTATACAGGTGCAGAAAAATATAAAAATGACATTAAATTTTCGATATATAAATTTATAGTTATACCAATTGAAAACGATTTAATTAAAATTATTAAAAATGCTTGACTTTACGACAATACAAGCGAATCCAATTCCGCAAAACATTGCAGATTTACAAGCCA
>JAVHRJ010000127.1:0-23743 GCA_036171595.1 Bacteroidales bacterium | reverse complement strand
GCTTATTTCCCGATACGAACTGACTTATTAGTTCATTATCAGCTATTTCAAATTGCTTCATATCCACTACGTTTTAAAATTATGTGGTAGAAGTAATATCTATAAGCAGTTTTTTTTAGTTAATAATAGATGCAAATATAAGACTTATTACGATAAAATAAATAAAAAGTTAATTATTTAGCTTTTTAATTAAATTAACTTTGCATTTTTAAAAATATTATGTCTCAACAAAAAAACTTACTAAATAATTTTATTGAAATTAAAGGTGCACGCGAACATAATTTAAAAAACATTAATGTAAATATTCCTCGCGATAAATTTGTAGTAATTACTGGGTTGTCTGGTTCAGGAAAATCTTCTTTAGCTTTCGATACGTTATTTGCCGAAGGTCAACGCCGTTATGTTGAAAGTCTATCATCGTATGCACGTCAATTTCTTGGAAAAATATCAAAACCAGATGTTGACACTATTTCAGGAATTCCTCCAGCAATTGCAATAGAACAAAAAGTGAATACAAGCAATCCACGTTCTACAGTTGGAACATCAACTGAAATATACGAATACATTAAATTACTTTATGCTAGAATTGGCAAAACATATTCTCCAATTTCTGGAAATTTAGTAAAAAAACATAATACACTCGATGTTATAAATTTTATTAAATCTCAAAAAATATCCGATAAGGCAATTTTATTAACGCCTTTAAAAAATAAAGATAACATTTCAAATAAAGAACAGCTTTCAATATTACTTCAACAAGGTTATTCTAGAATTGAAATAAAAAATAATATTGAAAAAATTAGCGATTTAATAAATAATAAAAATATAGAACTAGAAAATGCAAATTTATTAATTGATAGATTTGAAATTGACGATAACACCGATTTATACAACAGAATTGCTGACTCAATAGAAACAGCATTTTTTGAGGGTAACGGTATTTGTAAAATTAAAATTGAAGGGAATAACAAAGAGCAAATATTTTCAAATAAATTTGAAGCCGACGGAATAAATTTCGAAGAACCAAATGTTCACATGTTTAGTTTTAATAGTCATATTGGTGCTTGTAAAACTTGCGATGGGTTTGGCCAAACTATTGGTATTGACGAAGATTTAATTATTCCCAACAAATCGCTTTCGATATACGAAGATGCTATTTTTTGCTGGAAAGGTGAAACAATGAGCGAATGGAAAAATAAATTAATTTATAGTGCCGATAAATTTAAATTTCCAATTCATAAACCGTTTATTGAACTTACCGATGCACAAAAAAAACTACTTTGGGATGGCAACAAATATTTTAATGGGTTAACTGAATTTTTTAAATATTTAGAAGATAACCTTTATAAGATTCAATATAGAGTAATGCTTTCTAGATATAGAGGCAAAACAATATGCCCAACATGTAAAGGATCGCGATTAAATGCCGAAGCATCATATATTAAAATCAATAACAAAGCAATTACCGAGCTATCAATAATGCCAATTGATAAATTAATTGCATTTTTTAACAACGTGCAATTAACCGATGACGAACAAAAAATAGCGAATAGATTATTGATTGAAATAAAATCAAGGCTACTTTATCTAAAAAATGTAGGATTAGGATATTTAACATTAAACAGAAATTCATCTACGTTATCTGGTGGAGAGTCACAAAGAATAAATTTATCAACATCTTTAGGGAGTAGTTTGGTTGGTTCGTTGTACATTTTAGATGAACCAAGCATTGGTTTGCATCCATTAGATAACATACGACTTATAAGTGTACTTAAAGATTTATGCAACATTGGTAATACTGTTGTTATTGTAGAACACGATGAAGAAATAATGAAATCGGCAGATTATATTATTGATATGGGGCCTGAAGCAGGAACTAATGGTGGAGAAATAACTTTTGAAGGTAATTATAGTGAATTATTAAAAAGTACAACAAGCAAAACTGCTGATTATTTAACAAATCGCAAAAGAATTGAAATCCCAACTTATAGACGACAATGGAAAAACAACATTGAAATAATTGGTGCAAGAGAAAATAATTTGAAAAATTTAAATATTAAAATACCACTAAATATTTTTACAGTTATTACGGGAGTAAGCGGTTCGGGAAAATCAACCTTGGTAAAGAAAATTCTTTTTCCAGCAATTAATAAACATTTAGGAAATGGATTTACCAATAAAACTGGTTCGTATGATAAAATTATGGGTGACCTACATTTAATAAACAGTGTAGAATTGGTTGACCAAAATCCTATAGGAAAATCGTCGCGATCGAATCCAGTTACTTATATTAAAGCTTACGATGAAATACGAAGCTTATATTCGAACCAGCAATTATCAAAACAAAACGGTTTTAAACCGTCGCATTTTTCTTTTAATGTTGATGGTGGAAGATGCGACGAGTGCTTAGGCGAAGGCTCTATTAAAGTAGAGATGCAATTTATGGCCGATGTAAATTTAGTTTGCGAAAGTTGCGAAGGCAAAAGGTTTAAACCAGAAATTTTAGAAGTTGAGTATAATTCTAAAAACATTTTTGATGTTTTAAATTTAACAGTTGACGATGCTATTGTGTTTTTTAACTTAAAAAAAGGCTCATCGGAAAATAAAATTATTGAGAAATTAAAAGTTTTGCAAAATGTTGGATTAGGTTATATTAAGCTCGGTCAATCATCAAGTTCTTTGAGTGGTGGCGAATCTCAACGATTAAAACTAGCAACATTTCTCGATAAAGCATCAACAAATAAAACATTATTTATTTTCGATGAGCCCACAACAGGGTTACATTTTCACGATATAAAGAAATTACTTACATCATTTGAAGCATTAATATCACAAGGAAATACTATAATAGTAATTGAGCACAACTTAGATGTAATAAAATGTGCTGATTGGGTAATTGATTTAGGTCCTGGTGGTGGCGAAGCAGGTGGAAATATTATTTGCTCAGGTACTCCAGAAGATATTATTAACAACAAAAATTCTATTACAGGTAAATACCTTAAAAGCAAATTAATAAAATAAAAAAAGCCCACTATAATTGTGGGCTTTAAATATATAATAAGGTTTTTTTTATTTATTTTGATTAAAAGAATTTTCAATATTCATAAATCCAACTAAAACAGAAACGCAACCACTTAAAATTTGGTCGGAAAGTTGATCAGAAGTTTGAACCTGTATAGCAATAATTAATTGTTTACTCGATTCTAACTTAAAGTCGAAACTTTTTGCGTATTGGTGCTTTTTGTTATCGTATAAAACATTTCTTTCGGCATCTAAAACTTGAAATTGAATTGGAGGTAAAGTTTCGTCGCCACAAATTGTAATTCTATATTCTTGACCAGAATAGAATGTTTTATATAGCTCAGCTGTTTCGCCTTCAGATAAAACAGTTGCATTATAAATACCATCATGAACATAAGGCAACAACTCAAGTTTACATATTTTTTTTGCAAAGTTTTTGCACTGAGCATCAGCCACGCTTGGAAGCGATACAATCATAAAGGCTAATACTGATAAAATTAATATTTTTCTCATGGCTTCCAATTATTTAATAATATTTGTTCTTATTTCTTCAGATAACTTACATATTTCATTAAATACTTCGGTAGAAACTTTAACTTCAGATTTAGAAGAAATAATTGATTTACCATCTTGTTCAGTTACTTCCATTTTAGAAGAAGAAGTTTGAATTTTATCAAAAACAACTTTTAAGCGTTCCATATCTGGAAGAACAGCTTGAATATTTGGATCATCTTTATATTCGCCCATTAAACTTATTAATGTATTTAATGATAAACGTTGATCGGCTATACGTTCAATAAGTTCTTTATTAGAAGTTGTGTTTTTTGCAACTTGACAACCCATGTGTAATCCTTCTATCCAACCACCAGCAAGAATAATTGCAGCAATTTCGGCACGATCATTTTCTTTTAAAAATGAATTAGAATTCATAAAAGTTTCAGAAATAATTTCCATTAATGAATCGCGATTATTGATATTATTTTCCATTCTTGTAATAATAGATTTATCAATAGCATTTAAAATACCTAAATCGTCGGCAAGTTTTTTTGTTGCTGACAAATATTTAATTGATGCTTGAGATTGATCAAACATACTAGCAAAACTTAAGTCGGTTCCATAAACCCCTAAATTTAATGCCATACTCTTTGTTGTAGTATAATTACCTAGATTAGTTACTGGATTTAAATAATCTTGATTATACTTTGCTCCTGCTCTTTTCATTAACATTGCTGTTTCTATAGGAGAAGGAATTCCATAGATAACTTGTTTAGCTTTGTTAAATTCATCGGGGTTATTTGTTACTACAGAATCCTCGATTTGATCTTCTACATTTCCATTATCGCCATTACAACCTACCATTAAAGCAGTTGCGGTGAATACGGAAAAAACTACTAATTTGCTGATGTTTAACAATTTAACATTCATAAGGGTTTCAATTTATTTTCTTACAATATTAAGTATTCCTGCAAAAATAACAATTATTTTTAATAAAAAAATAATTTTATTTTTAAATGTTCAATTATTATGAAAACAATTTTTTTAAATTATTTTTGCAATTGCTTAATCGCATGAAGATATAATACTATGAATCAAAATATTACATTACAAAGAAAATTATTATCAACCAAAGAAAATGAAATAATTGAAGCTTTAAAAAACATTTTAGAAAATGGATATCCAGAAATTGTTTCAGATTTAATTGAATTATACTCTAAAACTCCGTTCGAAAATGTAAAAAATGAAATAATTTACATTTTATCAAACCTAAAAAGTGCAAATTCTGTTCAATATTTTATGATTGGATTAAAAAAGATTAATAAAACATTAGTAAATCAAGAATTAATATCAACATGTTGGCAAAACGGTTTGAATTACTCTGAACATCTTGATTTTTTTATTGAACTTGTTTCAAAAGATAATATTTATAATGCAATTGAGGCTTTTACGGTAATAGAAAATAATTTTTCGCTATTAAATGATGAGCAAATTTTAACTTTACGTAAACAAATTATGAATTTAAAAAAGAATTGCTCAAACGAAAATTTAAAATTAATGAATGAGTTAGAAAAACTTATTTATTAGTATAATTTCGTTCGCCAAATATTAAACTACCTATTCTTACCATAGTACTACCTTCTTCTATAGCAATCTTATAATCGCCCGACATGCCCATTGATATTTCACAGAAATCTGTGTTATTTTGAAAAAAATCGGATTTAACTTTATTAAACGTATTTTTTAGAGATTTGAATTCTCTCCTTGTTTGCTCAATATTATCGGTAAATGTAGCCATTCCCATTAAGCCATGTACACTTATATTTTTTAAATTTATAAATTCTATTGAACTTAACATATCGAATAACTCTTTTTCAGAAAAACCAAATTTAGTTTCTTCTTTTGCTATAAACACTTGTAGTAAACATGGAATTATGCGATTATTTTTTTTGGCTTCTTTGTTAATTTCTTTCAACAAATTAAATGAATCAACCGAATGAATTAATGAAACAAAAGATGCAATATATTTTATTTTGTTAGTTTGCAAATGCCCAATCATGTGCCATTCAATTGGTAAATTAATTTTCGAATGCTTATCGGCTAATTCTAATGCTCTGTTTTCGCCAAAAATAATTTGATTAGTATTATATGCTTCTATAATTTCTTTAATAGATCTAGTTTTTGAAACCACTACTAATTTCACGATTTGTGGTATCGATATTACAAGGTTTTGAATATTTTCTGTAATTGTTGGCATAAAAAAAGTCCCGTTAAATAAGGGACTAAGTTATATTAATTTTTATTAATTGACTATTATTCTAAAGAATGTACAACTAATCCGCTTCTAAGTTTAGGTTCAAACCAAGTTGTTTTTGGAGGCATAATATTTCCCGAATCCGCAATATTTAATAATTGTTCCATACTAACAGGGAAAAGCGAAAATGCAACTTTCATTTCTCCACTATCTACACGTTTTACCAACTCGCCTAAACCCCTAATACCACCAACAAAATCGATTCTTTTATCGGTACGTAAATCTTTTATTCCAAGTATTGGGTCAAGAATTAATTTACTTAAAACCGTTACATCAAGCACATCTATTGGGTCATTATTATTATACGTACCATTTTTTGCTGTAAGCGAATACCATTTATTATCGAGGTACATTCCGAAATTATGTAAATATTTTGGTTTGCATAATTGGCTACCAAGTTCAGATATTTCAAAATTAATTTTTATTTTATCAATAAATTCCGATGAAGTTAGTCCGTTTAAATCTTTTACAACTCTGTTATAATCGATAATAGATAACTGATTATCGGGGAAATGTACAGCTAAAAAATAATTATACTCTTCGCTCCCATTATAATTTGGATTTTGTAACCGTTTTTCTTTCCCTACTAAAGCTGCTGCTGCAGTTCTATGGTGACCATCGGCAACATAAGTGCTAGGTATTTTTGCAAAAAGCTCTATTAATGTTTTAATTGTTTCTTCGTTACTTATTACCCAAAAATGATGACCAACATTATCGGAAGTCACGAAATCGTATTCTGGCTTATCAGTTTTAACAATATCCTCAATAATAACATCAATCTCTTTTACAGCACGATACGAAAAGAAAACAGGTTCCATATTTGCATTTGTTACACGCACATGTTTCATTCTGTCTTCTTCTTTATCTTTTCGAGTAAGTTCGTGTTTTTTAATTACGTTATTCAAATAATCATCTACGCCAGCACAACCAACCAAACCATATTGAGTTCGACCATTCATTGTTTGTGCATATATATATAGGTACTCTTTTTCATCAGCTTTAAGCCATTCTTTTTCTTTAAAAAGTTGAAAATTCGAATTTGCTTTATTATAAACAGCTTCTGAGTGTTCGTCAATTCCATCGAGTAAATCTATTTCTGGTTTTGTAATACGAAGTAAAGAATACTGATTTCCGCTTGCTTCAATTTTTGCTTCTTTTGAGTTTAACACATCGTATGGACGAGCAGCTAATTTGCTTACTATTTCTTTTGATGGACGAAGTCCTTTAAATGCTTTTAATATTGCCATAACATTATAAAATTACAAATCACAAATTTCAAAATATAAATTAAAAAAATCATACAAATTAAAACATTTTCAAAAAATCAAATCGTTATATTATTTGTTAACTTGAAAAGTTTTATCGCCTGTTTTTAAGTATCCTACAATTTGTTTTGCTGCAGCTATACCTGCATTAATATTTGCTTCAGAAGTTTCTGCACCTTGTTTTTTGGGAGTGGCATAATAACGATTTTCAAACGCTAACAATTCAGAATGACAGGTTGGCGCTATGTCTGTAATATATTTAAAATCATCACGTTGTGCAAATATTTTTTTAAGCGATTCTTCACAAACAACTTCTTTTCGAGCCGTATTTATTAATGTTCCATTTTTTGGCATTTTCGAAAGCAAATCGAAATTTATTGAATTTTTAGTTTTTTCGGTTGCAGGTATATGTAAAGAAACATAATGACAAGTAGAATAAAGTTCTTCAACAGTATTTAAAACCGTTACACCAACTTTTTCAATTTGTTCTTTTGCAACAAAGGGGTCGAAAGCAAATACATTCATACCAAAACCTTTTGCAATTTTTGCTACTATTTTTCCAACATTGCCAAAAGCATGTATTCCTAAGTTTTTACCTTTTAACTCGGTACCCGAAATACCTTTAAAATTTCCACGTGCCATAAAAATCATCATACCAATTGCTAACTCGGCAACAGCATTTGAATTTTGGCCAGGGGTATTCATTACAACAATTCCCTTTTCAGTTGCAGATAATAAATCTACATTATCGTAACCTGCACCGGCACGAACAATTATTTTTAAATTTTTACCAGCTTCAATAATTTCTTTAGTTGCTTTATCACTTCTAATAATTAATGCATCAACATCAGAAACTGCTTTTATTAAATCATTCTTATCGGTATATTTTTCAAGTAAC
This sequence comes from Bacteroidales bacterium, assembly GCA_036171595.1. Taxonomy (GTDB): domain Bacteria; phylum Bacteroidota; class Bacteroidia; order Bacteroidales; family GWA2-32-17; genus GWA2-32-17. Next base: position 15,750 of record JAVHRJ010000127.1, on the reverse strand, counting down.
TCTAATTTATAACCAGCATCTTCAACTACTTTTCTTATACCATCTACAGCTGTTTTTGCAAATGGTTTTTCGGTTGCTAATAATACTTTTGACATAATTAAGATTTAGGATTTTATGAATTCATTTTTTCAAATTCCTGCATACAACTGATTAATGCCTTAACAGACTCAATAGGTAATGCATTGTAAGTAGAAGCTCTAAATCCGCCAACTAATCGATGTCCTTTTATTCCAACCATTCCTTTGTTTTTTGCAAACTCCATAAAAGCATCACCTAATTCTTTATATTGTTCAGCCATTACAAAACAAATATTCATCCTTGAGCGTGAATCATTTTGAACAGTGCCAACAAACATTTTATTGCGATCAATTTCGTTATAAAGAATATTAGATTTTGCAATATTCATTTCTTCAATTTTCTTTAACCCGCCAATGCTTTTTAACCATTTTAAAGTTTCGTTAACAGTAAAAATAGGCAATACAGGAGGGGTATTAAACATTGAGCCATCTTTTATATGAGTTCTATAATCTAACATAGTTGGTAAAATTCTTGAAACTTTTCCTAATATATCTTCGCGAACTATAACAACAGTTACCCCTGCAGGTCCAATATTTTTTTGTGCACCGCCATATATTAATGCATATTTACTTATATCAACTGGGCGGCTTAAAAAATCGGACGACATATCGGCAACAAGTTTAACAGGCGAATTAATATCTTCGCGAAATTCAGTACCATAAATTGTGTTATTTGTAGTAATGTGCAAATAATCGACATCGTTAGGTATTGAATATCCTTTTGGGTAGTATGTAAAATTTTTATCAGCAGATGATGCAACAATATTTACTTCGCCAAAAAGCTTAGCTTCTTTAATTGCTTTTTTTGCCCAAACACCAGTTTCAAGATATGCCGCTTTTTTTTCTAACAAATTAAATGGAACCATAGCAAACTGTGTGCTTGCACCTCCACCAAGAAAAAGGACTTTATATCCTTCAGGAATAGAGTACAATTCTTTTAAAAGTGCTTCCGCTTCGTCAATAACAGCTTGAAACTCTTTACTACGATGTGAAATTTCAATTATTGACATTCCTATTCCATTAAAATCTAATATAGCTTTTGCTGTATTTTCGATTGCTATTCTTGGAAGAATTGCGGGTCCGGCATTAAAATTATGTTTTACCATATATCTATTTAAAATTAAATTTTTTATTTATATGAGTTGCAAATTTTGAAAATAATTTTGAATTAAAATAATATAATTATCATGTTATTTAATATTATTGATATAAAAATAAGTTTAAATAATATTTAATATTTCCCCATCTTTAAATACGGGAAGTATTTTTACACTATCAATAGACACGCAATAATCCATAACATCATCAAGAATCATTTTACGTAAACGTTGGCGATGTGCAGCTTTTTCGATATAATTTCGCAAATTTGGTTTTGCAATACCCCATAAATCAATAGCAGCATTTGTAGAATCACAAATAGTATCAAATTTTTTTGTTTCAATTAAAGCAGATGCTATAGCTCCAGCACAAATACTGTCTTCTAAATTAAACTTGCCCTTCCATCCTGAACAAAACAAAACGACATCAGAATTATCGTTTATAAGAAACTTAACTACTTCCGATAAATTAGTAAAAGCTCCAACAATAATATTTCTAGAATTTTCTGCAAGTTTAATTGCTTGTGTACCATTTGTGGTACTATATGCAATTGTTTTTCCTTTAACTCTTTCGGGAGTAAAATTAAATGGCGAATTTCCAAAATCGGCAAAATCGAGTACAATACCATCTCTTTCGGCAGCAAGTGTATAACCTGCTTCTTTAACTTTTTTTGCTTCTTCTACGGTACCAACAGGTATGATTTTTTTTGCACCTGCCACAAATGCAGCGCAAATTGCAGTAGTTGCTCTAAGCACATCTATTACTACAACATTTGCACTTGTATTATGATAAAAATGATACAAAAGTGGTGTAAAACAAACTTCAATTTTCTTTTTTTCTTGCATATTAAATAAATTAAACAAAGATATAAAAACAAAAATGGTCTGAATAATTCAGACCATTTTAAATTACTTGAAATTTATTTTTTTTTATAAATAGGTAATTTTACAACTTTAGCTTTTAAAAGCTTTTCTCGTATTTTAATATAAATTTCGGAATCAACTTTTGAGAATTCGGTTTTTACATAACCTAAACCAATTCCAATTTTCATCATTGGCGACATTGTGCCCGATGTTACATGTCCAATTTTATTCCCATTAATATCACAAATTTCGTACTCGTGACGTGGAATCCCACGGTCAATCATTTCGAATCCAACTAATTTAATACTAGTTCCATTTTTCTTTTGTTCTAACAATAAATTTTTATCTATAAAATTTTTATTATCGGTAAATTTAGTAATCCATCCCAAACCAGCTTCGATAGGTGATTTTGTATCGTCAATATCATTACCATATAAACACATTCCCATTTCTAAACGTAATGTATCGCGAGCAGCTAATCCAATAGGTTTAATATCAAATTCTTTTCCTGCTTCAAAAACTGCATTCCAAATATGTTCAGCATCTTTATTAGCAAAATAAATTTCGCAACCACCTGCACCAGTGTATCCTGTAGTAGCAAAAATAACATCTTTTACTCCGGCAAAATCTAACTTCTTAAATGTATAATATTCCATATCTGTTACGGTAGTATTGGTAAGCTTTTGCATAGCTTTAAGTGCTAATGGGCCTTGAATAGCCAATTGTGATATTTCGTCTGAAGCATTATATAATACTGCTCCCATATCATTTTGAGAACTAATCCAATTCCAATCTTTTTCAGTGTTAGATGCATTAACAACTAGCAAATAAGTTTCGGCATTTACACGATAAACTAAAAGGTCGTCAACAATTCCACCCTTGCCATTAGGGAAACATGAATATTGTACTTTTCCATCAAACAAAACAGAAGCGTCGTTACTTGTAACTTTCTGAATAAAGTCTAATGCTTTTGGTCCCTTAACCCAAATTTCGCCCATGTGAGATACATCAAACACGCCAACTTTATTTCTTACTTGAAGATGTTCTTCAATATCTCCAGTATATTTTAAAGGCATATAAAAACCGGCAAATGATACCATTTTAGCCCCTAACTTTTCATGAATGTGCGATAATGCTGTTCTTTTTTCCATTTTATTTTTATTTTTAAACTACAAAATTATTTTTTTTAACACATTAATATTATGACAAATTACATTATTTACTTAAAATTTTAAATTCTACTCTCCTATTTTGCATTCGCCCTTCTTCATTTTCGTTAGTAGCAATAGGTTGAGAAAAAGCATATCCATGATATTCTAAACGGCTTTCTGAAATACCACGTTTAATTAAAAAATCCACTACCGCTTTAGCCCGTTCTTGAGATAGTCTATTATTAGTTTCTATTGAACTTTGATTATCGGTATGTCCAGATATTTCGATTCGCATAGATTGATTTTCGGTTAATAAATTGTAAACCTTTTCAAGTTCAGGGAATGACTCACTTTTTATAACATCACTAGCATAATCGAAAAAAATATTTCTTAAAATCATTTTAGAGCCTACATTCATTTTTTCGAGCTTAATGTTTAATGTTATTTCAGAGAATGCAGAAGATTCTAGAATATCAAAATTTTCGGAATGAAAAAGATAATCTTTAGATTTTACTGTTATTCCATAGTTTTTACCTGAGGGCAATGAAACTAAATATTCGCCAGTAGATGAATTAGATAAAAACATTGCGACTAGTTCATTTTTCGAATTATCTACAATTTCAATTTCAGCTTCAATTGGCAAACCAGAAACAGCATCTTTAACCTCACCTTTTATTATTGTTAAATTAGCAATTCCCATTGGCGAAACAGTTTCAGTAAAATCTATTAAATAAATATCTTTTTCACCATTTCCTTCTGGCCTAATTGACGAGAAATAACCATGCAAACCGTTAGCCGACATGGTAAAATAAACATCATCGTCGGGAGTATTTATAGGATAACCTATATTTTTAGGTTCACTCCAATTTCCATCGGCTTGCAACACCGTGTAAAATATATCGTATCCACCCATTGTTTTGTGTCCCTTCGATGAGAAATACAGCGTTTTATTATCGGGGTGAATAAAAACACCCTCTTCGTCGTATGGAGTATTTACAACATCACTTAATCGTTGAGCATCGCCCCATTTACCTTTTTTATCTTTTATACTACAATAAATATCTCTGCCTGTTGTTTTATTTCTATCGCTAACAAAATACAAAATATTTCCATCAGATGAGATACTTGCCGACGACTCTTTAAACTCTGCATTTATTGGCGATGGCAACGAATGTGGCTCACTCCATTTATCACCCTTTAATTTACAGGAGTAAATATCGCCTCCATGCTCACCTTTATAAATATACAATTCCTGCCCATCGGGCGATAAACCAACAGTAGCATCATGGGTTTGAGTATTTATTGGAGCCCCAATATTTACAGGCTCTGACCAAACAGTGTCAGTTTTTTTACTTATATATACATCTTCGAAATAATTCAAATCTTCGTCATCGCGCTGTCCACCTGTTGTATTTGAGCGTCGTGATGTAAAAATCATAATTTTTTCGTCGGCTGAAATTAGTGGACAATAATCGGGATATTCGGAATTAATACTTTTTAAATTAATAATTTTGCCGTTTACATTTGTATTTACCAAAATAAAACCATTTTTACACTCTTCAATTCTTTTGCTAATAATTTTTTCATATTCGGGTTTTTGCTTCTCACTTTTTATCGAATTTTTAAAAATCATTAACTCTTCTATAGCTTCATCAAATCGTAAATTATTTTGTAATGCATAGGCAAGCTGTAAATGAATTTCATCATTTACATTGTTTTTTAAATTAAATGCTTTTTTTAAATATTCGTATGCTTTATCTTTGTTGTAACTATTATTATAACATACTCCAATTTTATAATTTAATTCAGCATTTTCGGAGTTAAATTTATTTGCTTTTAAATAATGAGTTAAAGCTAAGCTATATCCTCCTTTATGCTCCATATAAAAGTCATTTCCCTCAAGAATACTTTTTTGTGCCTCTTTTAATCCTTTTATATCTTTAGGAAAATTTGCTTTTGTAAAATCAATACTTTCTTGTGCAAAAATTTTTGTAGTAATTAGTAAAATAAAAAATATTAAAATGCTTTGTTTTAACATTAATTTTAGTTTTGAAGCACCTTAAACTCAACTCTTCTATTTTGCTGACGCCCCTCTTCATTATCGTTTGTGGCAATTGGTTGCAAATACGCATACCCTTTATATTCTAAGCGTGATGATGCAATACCTTTGCTAATTAAATAATCGACAACTGCTTTTGCTCTATTTTCAGATAATTTTTGATTTGTTTGCAACGACCCTTGATTATCTGTATGCCCAGATATTTCGATTCTAACATTTGGAAAATCGGTTAACAATTTAATAAGTCGATCGAGTTCAGGAAAAGAAATTGAACGTAATGTTGCTTTAGCATAATCGAAGAAAATGTTTTTAAGTACTACTTTTTGTCCAACTGCCATTTTGTTTAATAATATATCCTTAGTAACCTCTTGGTAATTTGTTGCGGCAGGGATATCAAAATTTTCTGAATGGAAAAGATAACCCTCTGCTTTAACGGCAATTCCGTAATTTCTACCAGAAGGTAATGAAACTAAATATCGTCCAGTAGAGCTATTCGATTTTTGTGTTGATATAACTTCATTTTTTTCGTTATCAACAATTTCTATTTGTGCCTCAACAGGATTAAGAGTAAGTGCATCTTTTACTGTTCCTTTTAAAATTGTTAAGCGATTTGTTTTAATTTCAACCTGTTCGGCTATAACACTTTCAGAAACGGGTTCAACATTAGCTAATAAATTATCTTCATTTTGCAAAACTGGATTTTTTTCTGGTCCACGGAAAGTTATCATATATATATCGTAATCTCCTTGTCCATCATCTCGAGATGAGCTATAATAACCATGTCTTCCACTTGCACTTAAAATAAAAAACAAATCGTCGTCGGGAGTATTTACAGGATAACCAATATTTTCGGGTTTACCCCATGTGCCATCATCGCCAAGTGTTGATTTGAAAATATCGAAACCTCCCATGGTGTTATGACCTCTTGAACTAAAATATAGCGAACGACCATCGGGATGCATAAACACTCCTTCTTCGTCATATTCAGTATTTATAGTACTTCCCAAATTTCTTGGTTCGGCCCAACGCTCTTTCTCAGAATCCCAATGAGTTTCCCAAAGATCGTGATTACCAAAACCATCGGGACGATCGCTAATAAAATACATTGTTTTGCCATCAAATGAAAACGAAGCCGATGTTTCATGAAAATCGGTATTAATGTATTTTTTTAATGGGCCATCGTCTGGAGATGTCCATTCCGAACCTTTTAAACTTGATACAAAAATATCGCCATTATGTGTTTTTCCATTAAATGTAAATAATTGTGTACCATCAGGCGAAAGTCCAACAGTAGCATCGTTATTATTAGTATTTAAAGGTTTTCCAACATTTTTGGCTTGTCCCCAATTTTTACCATCGTTATATGAGATATAAATATCTTCAAAAAATAAATTATCTTCAGGATCTTTACCACCACCATAGGTATCTTCACGACGAGAAGTGTACATCATCATTGATTCGTCAGCAGAAATTAATGGGCTATATTCGGGATACATAGTATTAATGCTTGGGCCAACATTATCGATATATACACGAATTGGATTTTTTACTAGTTCCTTACCATTATTACATTCTTCAACTCGTTTATCAATTTCTTTTCTTTTAGCTTGTAAATCAGATGGAGAAAGTTGATTTTTATATTTTGTATAATTTTCTATTGCCTTATCAAACTCAGCATTTAAATGATATCCCCATGCAAGAACCCATAAAATATCAGGTGCAACATTAGAATTTAAACTATATGCTTTTTTAAAATAATCGATACATTTTACACGTTGAATTGAATGTAAATAACAATATCCAATTTTATAATTTAATGCAGCGTTGTTTGGAGCTTTTTGAACAACTGGCAAATAAAAATCTAATGCACGACGCAAGCCACCCCTACCAAGTTCAAATAATGCTTCGGCTTGTTTTAAATTATCTTTAGCGACTTTATAATCGTCTTTATTTACAAAATCGTCTTTTTTAAGTTCAACTTCTTGACCATTTACAATACCTGTTATTACAAATAAAAGAGATGCTATAATGATTCCTATTTTTCTCATAATTTAATTTTTTAATTACATTCTGAAACAAAAACTGAGGCAGCTTTTACGCCAAGTTCATTAGCTTTTTTCCAATCGGCACAAGCTTCGTTACTCATTCGTAGTTCTTCTTTTGCAATACCACGATTCAGATATGCATATCCATATTTTTCGTCCTTTTTTATAATGTTATCGAAATCTTCAATTGCACCTTTGTAATCTTTTAATTTTATTTTTACAGAACCAAGATTATTATATGCAGCTAAATACTCGCTTTTTAATGATATAGCTTTTTTAAAATCTTCAATTGCACCGTTATAATCTTTCTTTTCGTATTTTGCACTACCCCTATTGTTATAAGCTATAACATTATCAGATTTTATTTTTATTGCCGACGTGTATGCATCAATTGCATCATCAAACTTATCTTTTTTGCGTAACACACTACCCAAATTATTATAAGCAAAATCTAAATTAGGATCGAGCATAATTGCTTTTTTATAATCGGCAATTGCTTCATCATATTTTTCGAGTTTTCGGAACGAACTTCCTCTATCATTATAAGCTAAAGAATATCTTGAGTCAATTTTAATTGCATTAGTATAATCATCATTAGCTCCCTGAAAATCATCAGTTAAAAACTTTAACATACCTCTATAATAATATGCCTTTGCATCTTTTAATCCTTTTTCAATGGCTAAAGAATAATCTTGCGTAGCACCTATATTATCATTCATTTGTTGTTTAGCACGACCGCGAAAATAGTAAGCGGTAAGCATTGTTGAATCATATTTTAATGTTGCATCAAAATCATTAATAGCATCTTGAAACATTTTCATTTCTACTTTAACACTACCGCGATTAAAATAGGCTTTTGCAAAGTCGGCTTTATAGCTAATAGCTTGCGTAAAATTATTTACTGCATCTTGATATTGCTTATTTTTAAAATTTTCGATACCGGTATTATAAGCCATTTCGGCTTCTTGATTTTCTGCTACAACAAGTGTTGTATCGCCATTAACTTGTGAAAACAAAGTAATTTGAGTACACAAAAATAAAATCAACAAAAAAGACAATTTTTTCATAACCATTATTTAAAATAACGGTGCAATTTATAAAAAAAATATTTATTTAAAAATTAAAAAAAATTAAACTAAAGAAATGTAGAGATACAATATTAACTCAACATCATAATTAACAATTTGTTATAAGGACAGTAAGATAACATATTTATAACTTCACTAATATTTACACGACTTCCATTTTTGTAAACAACAACCCATGCATCAGCAGTTCCACAACTTGTTTTTTCTTGTTTTGCCTGCGAATATTGAGGATATTTGCCTATTAAATATTTATACCAACCATCGTGTTGCTCCATTAAAACATCTTTTTTACCAGGATAACGTTCATGTAATTCTGCATAAGGAATTTGACGATGGCATGCACCTACTTGAACTTTAAACTCAACATTTTCATTATTATTAAGAACAGTATTTTTATTTACATCGGTTTTAACATACGTATTCTGCACAGTGTTATTTGTGTCTGGATTATTTTTTAATGTTTTATCAACATTTACATTTTCTGTTTTTAATGAATCTTTTACATTTGCAAATAAATTTGATGGATCACCATTTTCAATTGGCACTTTATAATTATCGGGATTATCTGTACTATCAGTTAAATTTTTTAATGCAGTTTGTTCAACAATCATCTGAAAAGAATAAATATCATTTGAGCCTTGTCCTTCTTTTCTTATAGCAGAAAAATATCCATGAATATTTTCATTTTCACCAAATATCTGACAATACATTTCGTTATCAGGAGTGTTTAATGGATAACCTAAATTTTCGGGTATCGACCATTTTCCATCAACAAAATTTGTTTTAAACATATCAAATCCACCCATAGTATTATGACCTGTAGAAGAGAAATAAAGTGTTTTCCCATCTTTTGATAATGACACCCCTTCTTCGTCATAAGGTGTATTAACAACATCACCAATATTTTCAGGTTCACTCCAATCGCCATTTTCTTGCAAATGCGAAACAAAAATATCTCTCATTCCTAATGTTTTATCTTGTCTGTCACTAACTATATAAAGAGTTTTTTTATCGTCAGAAATACAGGCTGATGTTTCGTGAAATTCTGTATTTATTTTATTAAGTTGTTTTGGTTGAGCCCAAACATCATTTTCTAAAGTATATTCATATATGTCGCCACCATTAATTAGGCCTCTGTATATAAATAACAATTTACCATCAAAAGACAAACCAACACTTGCATCGTGCGAGGGAGTATTTACATTCCCATTTATTTTAATTGGCGATAACCAACCACTTGCATCTTTAGAGGATTGGTATATATCTTCGTAATATTCAAGTTCATTTGGGTCAATATCGCCACCAGTACTACCATCGCGACGCGATGTAAATATTAAAAGTTTTTCATCGCCAGTGATTAAAGGTGCATAATCGCTATATTTCGAATTAATTGAGCTTATATTTTCAATTTTAACGTTTATAGGTTTAGTAACCAAAAGTTTTCCGTTTTCGCATTCTACAATTTTTTTTTCAACTTGTTTTAGCACGTTGTTTTTATCTGCTTCGTTATACGAACTTTGAAATTTTTTATAATGCTCAATAGCATCATCAAACTGTAAGTTATACTGATATGCCTGTGCTATAGCATATTCAATTTTAATATCAACATTAGTTTTTAACGATTGGGCTTTTAAAAAATAATTTAACGATAAAGCTTTATCGTTTGAATTTAAATAACAAATTCCCAATTTAAAGTTTAACATTGAATTATTTGGGTTAAATGTATTTGCTTTTAAATAATACTCTATAGCTTGCGGAAAAACCCATTTTTTTTGTTTAGAAAAATAATCATCACCCTTTTTTATATTATTTATTGCCTCGTTAAAACCAGCATCATCGGTAAAATTTTTTTTCTTAAACTCAATATCTTGTGCATTAGCATTATAAAAAATTACATTGCCAATAAATAAAAACAATAAAATATATTTCATGATAAATAATTTTGTTACTAAATTAATATTGTGATAGATAGTAAAATTGCCATTTACGTTAAAGTTATAAACCTTTGAATGTTAAAAAATGAGATATGCTATTACCTGATAACCTGACTAATATAAAATCAAAGCATTGCAAATTAGTTTTTTAATTAAACCTATACATTTTTAATTAATTAATGTTACCTTTAACTTTTAAAAACACATAACGTACAAAAACAAATTAAAAACACATTTTATGTTATGATTAAAATACTACGCATCAACATATTGCTAATTGTTTTAACAATACATCTAACAAATTTCTTGTACTCACAAAATATTCCTCAAAATAAAAATAAATTACAGAAAATTGCTTACGAATACTTTAATAATGAAGAGTACAACAAAGCATTACCATTATTACTAAAATTAGACACTCTTACCCCTAATAGTTTTGAGGTAAAATACTATATAGGTGCATGTTATTTAAATACACCTTATGAAAAAACAAAAGGAATTCCATACCTTGAGTTTGCACTTGAAAAAGGTGGAAACTTGTTACCCAATGTTGTGTTTTACGATTTAGGAACCTTGTATCATCTTAATTATCAATTTGACGATGCAATTAAACAATTTAAAAGATATATTGAAATTTCAAATAAAACTGATATGCATTATTATTCAACAGAAAAAATGATAACAATATGTAATAACGCCAAAGAAATATATTCAAATCCATTACAAACAGAAATATTTAATTTAAGTAACCCTGTTAATACAGACAATAGCGAAACAACACCATTTATATCGGCCGACGAAGAAATATTATATTTTACACGATCTTTTTCAAAAACATACGAACAAATTGATATAGAATATTTGAAAAAAATTTATTGCTCAATTTTAAAAAATAAAAAATGGCAAGAGCCTTTCGAAATACCTACTGAAGTTCAAACAGAAGGCATGAAAGTATCGCTAGCTGGAATATCGCCAGATGGAGAAATTTTATTTTTATCGATAGGTAATGATGTTGTTGCAGATATTTATTCATGTAAAATAGTAAATAGTAAAATTAGCGAGTATAACAAATTGCCTGAAATAATAAATTCCCAATCGTGGGAAGGGAAAGTAAGCATTACACCCGACGGCCAAGAACTTTACTTTTCTAGTAATCGCCCTGGAGGTTTTGGCGGTAAAGACTTGTATAAAGTAACAAAAAACGAATCGGGAAACTGGTCGAATTTACAAAATTTAGGATCATCAGTAAATACCGAATTTGACGAAGATGCTCCATTTATTCACCCCGATAACAAAACATTATATTTCAGCTCAAATGGGCATACCACTATGGGCGGATTTGATATTTTTAGTTGCACAAAAACAGATTCGAGTAACAATTGGACTGAACCAACTAACTTTGGATACCCTATAAATACTACCAGTGATGATATTGGTTTTGTAATTTCGGCCGATGGAAATACAGCATATCTATCGTCGGCTCACGAAAACATTTATGGGAAACACGATATTTACAAAGTTGTTTTACACAAAACAATTCCATTAACTTTAATAAAAGGGATAATTTTAGGTGGCGAACCAGCAAAACCAATAAAAGCAAAAATAAAAGTTATTGACCACGAAACCAATGAAAGGCTTCGTTACATTTATAATCCTAACCCAAAAACCGGAAAATATTTAATGATATTTCCTCCAAATAAAAATTACGATATGATTGTTGAAGCTGAAGGCTATTACCCTCAACTAATAAATATTTTTGTACCTAACCAAACATATTTTTATGAGCTTTTTCAAGAAATATATTTAAAGCAAATTAAAGTAACAGAAAACGATAGTGTTATTGGACAAGAAATAAAAATTACAAATACTTTTTACGACATTTATAAAACCGAAGCATCAAATAACATTATAAATGGTAACGACGCATCACATATTCACAAATTCGACGATTTATTACAAACAATTGAAAATATTATTAACACAACTGATAGTATTGGATTAAAACAATTAGATATTTTATCGGAAAAAGATTCAATTAATAACAATAAAAAGAGTAACAAATTAAAAGAATATAGTAATCTTTTAAATTTAATAGAAACTGCTATTGAAAAAACAGATTCTGTTTCACTTTTACTTATTGATGCTAACACTGTGTACAATGATATTACAAACAAAGTTTTTTTCTTTGGAGTAAATAAAAATTCGCAAACATTAGAGCCTGTTGTTATTGGAAAAGATACTGTTTACACATTACCTTCGATAAACACTAATAGAAATAGAAACGAAAACCTTTCTAAATTATCAAATATAAAAGATACTATTATTACAAATTCCGAAAAACAAATCGATTTTAAATCATCACCCGAAAATACTCGAAAGTATGTATATTCAAATTTGCTATATTTTGAAACAGGAAAATCGAATATAGAAAAAAAATACACACAAACAATAGATGGTATAGTTAAATTACTTTTACTAAATAAAAATTTAGGAATAGAAATTCATGGATATACCGATAAAATAGGAACCGAAGAGTCGAATTTTGAATTATCAAAAATTCGTGCGTTTAATGTTATGGAAAACTTGGTTTTAAAACAAGTTGAATCGCGAAGAATAATAATGACTGCACATGGCGAAACGGGAAAAGAACAAAATGCAAAAGAAATGCAAATAAACCGAAAGGTTGAATTAAAAATATTTGAAGTAAACATTAACAAATAATAATTTATTAATGAAACATTTATTTCAATCTTATTATAATTTAATTAAACCATTTTGGATAATGATATTTTTTCTTGTTCCATTTATTTCAAAATCGCAACAATATACAGAATATGAATTAAAAGCAGCATATTTATTTAACTTTGGGAAATTTGTAGAATGGCCAAACGAAGCCTTTAAAAAGCCAAGCAATCCATTTATTATTGGCATATATGGGAATGAACCATTTAGTGAAGTTTTACAACAAATAATTCAAAATAAAACTATTCAAAACAGACCTGTAATCATAATTAATGTTAGTAATTTTGAAGAGGCAGCCACATGCAATATTTTATATGTAAGTAAAATTAACAAATTGCAGTTAAATGAACTTTTGCAAGCAATAAACAACAAACCTATTTTAACTGTAGGCGACAATATTGAAGATTTTTGCCAAACAGGCGGAATAATAAATTTTACTAGCCAATATTCGCAAAAAAGATTCGAAATAAATAATAAAGCATCGGCACGGGCATTATTAGTAATTAGCTCTAAATTATTAGCTTTATCTAGAATTGTTACCGATGAAGAAATTAAGTTTTAACAACATATCAATTAAGTACAAAGTAATAATTATAATTATTACAGTTACGTTATTATCGCAGATAATAGCGGCATTTTTTTATGTAAGATACGACAAAAATGAATTTCGCGAAAAAAATATACGAAGCTTAGAAATTGTATCACAAATAATTTCAAATAACTCAACCGCAGCAATTATATTTAACGATTCAAAACAAGCTGCCGACATATTAAAATCTCTTAAAGCTGAACCTCACATTAAATTTGTGTGTATTTTTGATGAAAAAAAACAACCTTTTGCAAATTTTAGAAGTGATACATTAAATTCTATTTGTCCACAGCTCTATTTAAACTCAAAAGACACAACAGTTATTACAGATAAATCGATTAAAATTTTACGACCAATTTTTGACGAATCAGATTCAAAATCGATTATTGGATATATTTTTCTTGACCGCGATTTAAAAGATTACGATGTACGCTTTACAAAATTTATTTTAGTACTTCTAATTATAACACTAGGCTCACTATTTTTTGCATTAATAATATCAACACAATTACAAAAAATTATTTCAAAACCTATAAACAAATTCTCAAAAACAATTAACAAAATTACTGAAGATAGCGATTATTCTATACGAATAAATAAAAAAGGCGACGACGAAATTGGTAATCTTATTGAAGGATTTAACAAAATGCTATCTAAAATTGAAGATCAAAACGAAGCGTTAGTTTTAGCAAAAGAACAAGCATTAAGTTCGGCCAAAATTAAAGAATTGTTTTTAGCAAATATGAGTCACGAAATTCGTACTCCAATGAACGCTATTGTTGGAATGACAAATTTACTACGCGATACAAAAGTTAATAGCGAACAAAACGATTATTTAAGACACATTAAAACATCGGCCGATAATTTACTTGTAATAATTAATGACATTCTTGACTTTTCGAAAATTGAAGCGGGAAAAATTGAATTCGAAAATATTCGATTTAATTTAAAAGACACATTAAATAATATTTGCAATACTTTTGAATATAAAACAAATGAAAAAAACATAAAACTTTTAATAAGCAAAAATAACAACGTGCCCGATTATTTTATTGGCGACCAAGTTCGATTAAACCAAGTACTTTTAAACCTTATTGCAAATGCAGTTAAATTTACCGAAAATGGAAGCATTACAATAAATGTTGAAAACATAAATGAGCAAAACAACCAAATTGAACTTTTATTTAGTGTACAAGATACCGGAATTGGAATACATAAAGATAAACTCAATTTCATTTTCCAAAGTTTTAGCCAAGCTACTAGCGATACAACAAGAAAATATGGTGGCACAGGACTCGGTTTAACAATATGTAAACAATTAGTAGAATTGCAAAAAGGAAAAATTTGGGTTGAAAGCGAATTGTGCAAAGGCAGTAAATTTTGCTTTACAATATCTTACCAAAAGGCAATTGCACCAAATTTAAAAGAATTAGAACAACGTTCAGAAGAAAGTATAAATAATGTAACAAAAGAAATTCTTGAAAACTCAAAAATATTAATTGTTGAAGATAATCAATTAAACATTTTTCTTGCAAAAACACTATTAAAAAAGCAAAACTTTAAAAATGTTGACATTGCCACAAATGGCCAAATTGCAATTGAAATGCTAAAAAAGCAAGATTACAACGTAATATTAATGGATTTACACATGCCAGTTATGGATGGTTATGAAGCAACAAAATTTATTAGAGAAAACATGTCGGGCAATAAACGTACAGTTCCAATAATAGCTTTAACAGCCGCAGCTATTAAAGGCGAAAAAGAAAAATGTATTGAACAAGGCATGAACGAATACATATCGAAACCATTTAAACCCGAAGAGCTTTTTTCGAAAATAATTAAGTTTTTGCAACCAAAAAATAATGATTAATTATTAAATTTGTGAAAAATAAAATTAATAATAAAAAAGTTTTATCTTACATACAAGCTCAATTTTGGTGTGCTATGTATGAAAAAAGAATACATATAAGATAGTTAGCGTTCATTGGAAGAAAAAGACAGTAACAATAAATAAATGAGTATTAACCTTTAAATTAAATTGACATGAAACACATGAAAAAGAAAAACAGATTTTGGATTTACCCATTAATTTTATTGGTATTTG
>JAVHRJ010000126.1:0-1154 GCA_036171595.1 Bacteroidales bacterium | reverse complement strand
GTATCAACAGAATCGGCTAATAGCCATAAAACATTTCCATTAGTAAATGTTGGATTAAAATATTTAAATTTAAACACTTCTGATATTTTTTCCTGATAACAAATATTATATGCTCTAATTCTCCAAAAATAAGTTTGATTAGGATTTAAAATTAAGTTTAATGTAATTTGATTTATATTAGTTGTATCGGCATATAAAACAGTAGAAAATGAATCGGGAGATATTTCAATAATAAATTGAGAAGAATTAATAGAAGTCCACGAAAAATTAATGTTATTTGTTGTAACATAGCTATTATTAATCGGATTAGTTAAAAAAACAATTGGCAATGGAGCCGTATTTGTAATACTTACCGTTTTTGTAATAGAATCGGAACAACCGTTAGATGTAGTAATTTTAAAAATTACTGGAAAACTTCCAGTGTCTGTAAAGGTAAATGAAGGATTTTCTAATATACTAGTTTGCAAGCCAGCAAAATTCCAGAAAAAATTTGAGATTGTATCACTTCCTTGCGGTATGCTTAAATTAACAAATTCTACAGGAAATCCCGCACATGAACTTGAATATGAAAAATCGGCGAATGGTTTTGGTTTTACAATAGCAGTTTTTAATAAATAGTTACTGCATCCTTGGTTATACATTGTTAATGTAACATTATAACTACCAGCTAGATAGTACAAATAAGAAGTATTCCACAAATTAGAATAACTGCCATCACCAAAATCCCATTTTAAAGAATCGTAAGTTAAAGATGAACTATTTATAAATGTTGTAAAATTTCCAAAACAAACTGTATCAACACTAAAATTTACTACAGGAGCAGTATCCGTAATATTAACATAAACCGAATCGATTCCATAGCAACCTCTGTTATTTGTTACTGTGATATAATATGTCCCAGAAGTAATTATTGTAAGTAGCGAATCGGTAGAATTATCGTTCCATAAATAAGTTAAACTATCTGGATTATTGGGATAATTTGCCAATGAAATTGAATTACCCGAACAAATTGAAGTTGTATCTAAACCTAAATTAATTAAAAGAGGTAAACTATCAATGAAAACGTTAAAAGTGTCTTTAAAAATACAGCCATTAAAATCCTTCATAATAACTGTATATTGCCCACCAATATTTGTTTGAAAAACATTACTGGT
>JAVHRJ010000125.1:0-1154 GCA_036171595.1 Bacteroidales bacterium | reverse complement strand
GACTGATAATCTTGTTGAACTGCAACAAATAAATATACGAATAAAAGCCGATATTATTCTTATTAATCCTGTATTAATTCAAAATCAAATAAAAAATTTTCATTCTTTAAAAAAGGAATTCGAGAATACTTTATGTATTGGCATTGTTTATACATTTTTCGACCAACAAATATTATCTTCATTTGATGATATTATTTATATTAATGACTCACCGGACAAAATAATTGCTTTAATACAAAATCTGCTTATTGCAAATCAACAACCAGACAATCAAACTATACAGCAAGAAACATTAAGCGATAGAGAAATTGATGTGCTAAAACTTTTAGTTGAAGGGAACGCAAACAAAGAAATTGCCGATAAATTGAATATCAGTACAAATACGGTTATTACACACCGAAAAAATATATCCCAAAAAACCGGAATAAAATCAGTTGCAGGGTTAACCATTTATGCTGTTGTAAATAAAATTATTTCAATTGATAGCTATCAGCAATAAAATTATTTATGTTAATTATAAAACATCTTTGACAATAAATCTTATAAATTATTAATTTTACTACAAAAAAAGATATGATAAATTTTGAAGCACTTTTTAACATTTCTTATGGTCTTTATATTGTTAGTTCGGGAACAAAAGAAAAAGGTAATGGTTTTATTTCAAACACAGTTTTTCAGGTAACAGCCGAACCGCCAAAGTTTGCAGCATGCTGTAGTAAGAACAATTATACAGCAGAATTTATTCAAAATAGCAAAAACTTTTCTGTATCAGTGCTTCCCCAAGATGCAAGTTTAGATATTTTCGGTCGCTTTGGTTATAAAAGTGGCAGAGATTTCAATAAACTGGAAGGAATGCAGGTGAAATATGGTATTACAGGAGTTCCTATTGTATTGAATGAAACAATTGCATTTATCGAATGTAAATTAGAACAAACCTTCGATTTGGGAACGCATTGGTTATTTATTGGGGAACTGGTACAGGCTGAAATAATAGATAATTCCAAAGAACCTATTACATATCTTTATTACCGTAATGTTAAAAAAGGTGTTGCCCCTAAAAATGCACCAACATATATTGACAAATCAAAATTAAAGATTAAAACAGAGCCTACAAAATCAAACAAATATAAATGTACAGTATGTGGGCATATTTA
>JAVHRJ010000124.1:3244-5765 GCA_036171595.1 Bacteroidales bacterium | reverse complement strand
TTACAATATATTGAGAGCGTCCTTTTAACGATGATTTTTTTTCGTAAACGCCTTCAGAGTTTAAAACAAAAACATCATTCCCTGTAAAACACATCGCATATCCACCACCTATACCAGCACCTAAATTAAATCGAGCACCAAGTTTTCGAGAATATGATATTGATGGGTATACCCTAATGACAGTTTGTATAAAACGATGATAAAAAAAGCCTGCATTAACTTGAGCTTCAACAGAACTTTTTTCGTTTTTATTTAACTTCCAACTTTTGTAACAATCAATCCCAGGATGGAATTGGCTGTATAATAATTGCTGATATCCAAGAACAGGATATGATGTTACATTATTTGATAATGAAACTCCTATTCTTGAATTTTGCGAATTTGAGCTTAATGCTATTGTTAAAATAAATAGCAATATGGGTAAAAAGTACTTCATGTAAAATAATTTTAAAATTCGCTTCAAAAATAAATACATTTATTCTATTTAAACTAGTAGAGAAATTTTATTTTTATCTTTGATGAAAAATTAATTATGAAATTTTTAATTCTTGTTTTCCTAACTTTTTACTGTTTTTGTTCGTTTTCCCAAAACCCTCAAAAAGAAAAAAGCACATTTGAAAATTATGTGCCAGGATTTTATGAAAATGAAATTTTACGCGATGTAGAAAAGATAAATGAAACTAAAGTAAAAGAGAATAAAAAATATTTCAAAGTTGATTTTAGTGATAAAACTTTTTCTAATGATAAAAAACTTTACAAAGAAATCTGGCATCAACAGCCTGTTTGTCAGGGAAATTCAGGAACTTGTTGGTGTTATGCAACAACTTCGTTTATGGAAAGCGAAGCTAAACGCATTTCAAATGTTGAAGTAAAATTATCTGAAATGTACACTGTTTATTGGGAATATGTTGAGCGTGCAAAAGATTTTGTTAAAACACGTGGTAATACTTCCTTTTCTGAAGGTTCTGAGGCTGCCGCCATTCCACGTATTTGGGAAAAATATGGAATAGTACCTTATTCTATATATGAAGGAAAGCCCACAATAAGAAAATTTAATAGTCACAGAAAAATGGTTTCGGATATGACAGAATTTCTTAACAACGTGAAATTATCTAATCAATGGGACGAGGATTATGTTGTAAAAGAAATTAAAACTATACTCGATTCTGAAATGAATGCACCACCAAGTAAATTCAAATATAACGACATTGAATATACACCACAAACTTTTCTTTCAAATTTTTTAAAGCTTAAAATGTCTAATTATTTTAATTTTATGTCTACTAACGAAGAAAAGTTTTACGAAAAACACGAATTAGTTGAAGCCGATAACTGGTGGCATTACAGTAATTACTACAATATTCCTATCGAAGATTTTATTACAACAATTAAGTCATCGCTTAATAATGGTTATACGGTTTGTATTTGTGGCGATATTTCTGAACCTGGTTACGATAACGAAACTCAGGTTGCAATTATTCCATCGTTTGATATTCCATCTTCAGAAATTGACGACAATGCTCGCCAATTAAGATTAAAAAATGGTTCTACTACCGATGATCATTGCATACATATTGTTGGTTTTTACGAAGATAATGGCGAGGATTGGTACCTGATAAAAGATAGCAATGGTGGAGCTTATGATGGAAACTTTAAAGGTTACCGATTTTTTCGCGAAGATTTTGTAAAACTAAAAATGATGAATATTATGATATACAAAGATGCAGGGAAAAGTGTTTTGGATAAAATAATAAAGTAATTACTTAGTCAATCTGAGGCACTCGAAGATTGACAAGGATTTAATAAAGTCACCTTCGAGAACCTCAGGGTGACTGGGATTAATAATTGAATAGTCAGTCTGAGGCACTCGAAGACTGACGAAACTCAAAAGTCTGATGGATTTAAAATAAATTATTTTATAAAATTAAAAATTTAATAGTAATATGTAAGTTATTAAAAAAATATTTTTACTTTGTTAAAAAAAATAAAAAATGAATAAGCTTTGTGTTTACATTTTAATGTGTAACGACAGTTCTTATTATATTGGCGTAACAAATAACATTGAAAGAAGAATATTAGAACATCAAAGTGGAGATAATAAAAAAGCATGTACCTTTTATAGGAGACCTCTAGAGCTAATTTGGTATTCTGAAGATATGGATGCTATTCAAGCAATTGAACTTGAAAAACAAATTAAAGGATGGAAAAGAGCAAAAAAAGAAGCATTAATTAAAAAAGATTGGAAAGAGTTAATTAAACTTTCAGCTATTAGAAAAAGTAATGTCACCCTTCGAGAACCTCAGGATGACGGAGATTAATTAAACAGTCAGTCTGAGGCACTCGAAGACTGACAAGGATTTAATAAAGTCACCCTTCGAGAACCTCAGGATGACTAAGTATTTATTTTTAAACAATGTAAAGTGAACCGAAAAGATTTATTCAAAAAACTACTACCAGGGTTTTTACCACTTTTTGTTTTTATTGCAGCCGACGAAATTTGGGGAACAAAAATAGGACTTAT